>NZ_JBYTBG010000016.1:0-97513 GCF_058788915.1 Brevibacillus sp. FW301-21C12A | reverse complement strand
AAATCATTCCTAGCGTTTGTATATGTCGCGTCCATCTTTAAACTAACTCAATAATGAGTTTTCAGACACATCCTAGAATATCACCAAAACTTGACCATAATGTTGTTTTGTAATTGCTTTTTTTTGTATTCATATAAATATTTAACTAGCACATCAACTAATTTATAAATATCAGGTTCTATATTTATGTGTTGGAAGTAATAATACATGTTGTACCCCATTTCGTACAAACAAAAATAATAAATAATGTATTAATAGTGATTTCGTACAAACGCTCTCAGACCGTCTATATCGCCGTTTAAGGCGTTTTATATTTAGGTTAGATAAAATTATACCTACTTTATATAAAAATTGCTGTATCGGGCTTATAGAGCGTCTGGTGACGTGTTTAACATCAATTCTATTTCAAAATTTCACACAGTAATTAATAAATTTTTGACATGTCGTGTTGGGCGGGTATGGTTAGAGTGGACAAGGGGAAAGGGGAAAAATTTATTATCCTGACAATGAAAAAGAAGCGGATTGACCGCTCCTTTGAATGTGCTATTCTGCTTGTCTATATACTTGATTCATTGCTTTAGCGTACCGTTCAAACTCATCCGTCATCAACCATTCTTCATACATCTGGATTTCTTTTTCTTGATCCATTACGCAGCTACCTCCTGAATCAATTGATAACCAGCCGAATCAATTTCCCCATCTTCATCATAATCAATGACGTACTTGCAAAGCCCTTCTTCAACTTTGATAATCCCGTCAATTGGATTATCACCCAAACATACTGCATCTTTCAGATCATCAATGGACGCAAGATAATGTTCATATTGTTTTGCTTCCTCTTCGTCAATTGTTACAAACCAATCTTCAAGCGATGGGCAATAGCAAATGTACGCTTTTTTGGTTTCAGTTTTTTGCATGGTGAATCCTCCCTTAGTTTTGATGATTCAGGATTTCATTTCGTTTTTGGCGCAATGCTTCAATTTCTTGCATGATTGCTTGGCGGCGTTCAGTTGTCGTGGCTTTCTCGGAAAACTCTTTCGCCAAAGAAATATGACGTAAAGTAATGGACTGTAATTCCTCATGTAAAGTGTCATCACGCCAAAGGCGTAATGCTAAGGACATTATTTCACCCCCTTTGGCTTTAGGGCTGTGAAATACAGGATATGGAGTGTGTTCAGGTCTGGTTTGACTGGTACTCGATGATCGGCGTACTTGATGTGTAATCCTTGGCTATCTTCATGCAAAACACGTTGATAGAATCTACCAGCCATTAGCACTTTGACTTTTTTGCCGATTAATGATTGTAAATCGGATTGTTGGAGTGGAGTCATGGGCATGTCCACTCCTTATATCTCTAAGGAGTTTAAAGGATTAAATTTTTCATTTTGAGAAGCCAAAGCAACACCCCAAATTGCCAAATACCTTTGAGTCATAGCAATATTCGAATGCCTAAGCATTTTTTGCAATGTGAAAACATCACAACCGTTCATCAACATCCGATGGGCAAACGTGTGTCTAAAGGTATGAGCTGATAAGCGGCAATCAGGGAAATTCATGATTTCCTTCAACCGTTTAAAAACACATTTAACTGCATTGTCCGTAAGTTTTTTACCTTCTACATCAGTAAAAACATATTGAGGAACTTCACCAAACGTCTGCTCACAATATACCCTGTACTCACACAGTTCTTTGATTAACTTTTCCGTAATCGGAATGGAACTTTGTTGACGTTTCTTTCCAAAGACAATGATAGTACCATTTTTCAAATCGACTTCATTCCACGACAGATTAACCATTTCACCTAACCTAACACCTGTCCCAAGGAGGAACACAATCATTGTATAGTCCCTATAAGCAAAGAATGATTTTTCACGCTGCTTCAATCGTCTGTAATAACCTAGCATTTGTTGAATATGCCGATCCTGAAACACTTCAATCTTAATGTCCTCTTTACCATAGCCGATTTTTTTGGCTGGATTTTGTTTCTGCGTAATGACTTCGATTTCTTCAAGATAGTTGAAGAATATCTTGAGGACATGCAACTTACTGTTTCTGGTTGTAACATTGTTGTTTCGTTCCTTTTGGCAATACATAAGATAATTCTTAACTGTGTTCGGAGTTACATCACTTACATCAACAATTTCCTGTTTGCCACAATAATCCTGAAATTCATTGAGGGCTGACATGTACGATTCAATTGTTTTAGGGGACAGATTTTTAAATTCCCTATCGTCCTTAAAATCTTTGATGGCAAACTTTAATAACACGAAAAAGCACACTCCCTTCCAGTTTTCTGATACTGAAAGAAAGTGTGCTTCCTATTTGAAAGCGTGTTTGTATGCGACCACTTATTTTTCAAAGTGTTAAAAAGTCGCTCAAACCCTTGATATATCTGTTATGGTGATCCGGACTGGGTTCGAACCAGCGACCCCCACCCTGTCAAGATGGTGCTCTCCCAACTGAGCTACCGGATCATGGGATATGTATGTGATCTTAAACATCTTATGTACTCGCTTAATGGTGGGCCCTGTAGGACTCGAACCTACGACCAATCGGTTATGAGCCGACCGCTCTGACCAACTGAGCTAAGGGCCCGAATCGCACCGGACGTCGATCACATTTATTACTATACAGCATCCCGAATTGGATTTCAAGAGGAAATGAATAATTTCTTGTAATTTTTTTCACTCTTACCAAAAGCACATGAAAAACCGCGTAAAATCAGCCTTTCAGCGTGCTCTTCTCCCCTAAAAATCAAGCTTGTACACACTCCTTCGCATAAAAATCGCCGAGAACGAAAAAGTTTTTACGAAAGATATTTCCTCCCCTAGTGTCTCTTCGCTGATGAAGGGTTTCGGGTTTCGGGGTTCGGCTTTCATGTTAAGGTTTCGATTGAGTTTTTCATTGAGTTTTTTTGTTAAAGCCTTTGTTAAAGCCTTGTTGAAGCTTTTTGTTGAAGACTTTGTCAAAGCTTTCATCGCCCCCCACAACTCCTATCAGCAATGCACCAGAAAGAACAGGAACAAGTCCGAGTAAACGACGGATGAACGAATGAACAGTTAAACAGGCGAACAGACGAATAGAGCGCCGGATGACCACTCCCCGCCCCATCCACCCCAAAACAAAAAGCCATCCCCCCGCCGCTACTCTCCCCACACTCCCGGCCCCGCTCACTCAAACGGCGGGCGCCCCGAACATGGGAACAGCACCAACGAAAAAATGGCTCTCGCTCATCCATTGCAAACACCTTTTCCCCTGCGAAACGGAAAAGCCTCACAGGCGAAATTCCTAAGAGAAGAAAACCCTAACAAGAGAAAACCCTAACAGACAAAAAACTGCAATGAAAAAAACGCAAAAAACCTGTCATCAAAAATCCTGCAGAGCAAAAAACCCGCCAAAACCGCCACACCCAAACCACAAAGATAGATAGGTAACAATCCAGGCAAGTAAGTCTGGATGCAAGCCTGCAAGCCTGTAAACCTCCAAACCGCAGTTCAGCAGTTCCACAACTCCACAGCTCCCCTGCTACCCGGCCTGCTCCGTCCCTTCACCTTTATCCTCCACGCGCAGCTCGGCTTTCAGCGCTTCCGCCTCGGAGCGGGCCAGCTCGGCTTCCTGTTCATCGCGCATGCGGTGGGCCATTCGGCTGGAAGCGTTTGCCGCCACGCTTGCGATCAGGTCGTCGAGGAATGTGTGTACGCGGCCCTCGGCGGACTTGGTGTCCAGTCTTTTGATGACGCCGACTTTATGTTTGTCCAGATGTCCAAAGGTTGTGACGGCGATGCTGCCGTATCCGAAGACCGATCCCAAAGCCAACGTCTCGTCGCACCCAAACAGGCCCTCGTCTGTTGCGATGATCGACTGGAGCGGCTCGGACAAAAGGCCCTTTTCCGCCAACGTATCCAACTCAACGCCAACTAAGATGGCGTGCTGCATTTCCCTTTTTTCCAAGACGGCTTTCACACTCTCGATGCACGGCTCCATGGTCAGGCCGGGATGGTACGGAGACTGCATGAGATAGACGATCTCCGCGATGTCCTCCACCGTGACGCCACGTTCTGCCAGGCGATTGAGAGCAGCGTTTCTGACTTCGATGCTGTGTACTTGCTTCTTCATATAAAAGACAACCCCTTCCACAAATCGAGTGAAGTCGTTTCCTACCATAGTATCACACGGTGACAAAATTGCGACAATCTTTCGCCCAAAGAACATGCGGACAACCTTGCCGTCCGCTTGCCGAAAAGCTCTTTGCCCACGAACCAACTCTCGTCATGGTTCTCGCAGCACACGAAAGCATTGGGCAGCCCATGCGCTCTCCTGTATAATAATTTTTGCGTAAACATCCATAAGGAGGACACCGCTGTGGCCCTTGAGGAAATCGTCTTGGACAGCCGGCATTTGGGAACGCCGGAAAAACTGATTGTCTACACCCCCAAACGCTATTCGCCGCTCTACTCCTACCCGGTCCTCTACGTGCAGGATGGCGACGATTATTTGGCCATGGGCCGAATGGCGACCTTGCTGGATCGGATGATCGAGGACAAAGAGCTGCCCGATCTCATTGCCGTTTTTCTTCCCGTCGAAAAAACAAAGCGTTTTGACCGCTACCATCCGGACGGCAAGGAGCATCTGGCTTACACCCGCTTTCTGGCTGATGAAGTCGTCAGCTTCGTGGATTCCCGTTACTCTACGCACCCACTCGGCAACGGGCGGACCTTGCTTGGGGAATCGCTCGGTGGCGTCGTTTCCCTGTTTACGGCGCTGGCTTATCCGCATACGTTTGGACAGGTGGCCTGCCAGTCGGGGGCCATGGACGAACGGCTGAACCGCCGTGTCGCGGAAGCTGAGCTGACGGTGCCGCAGACGTTTTATCTGGAAATCGGGACGGAAGAAACCGCTGTGAACTCTTCGCGCGGCGTCCTGAACCTGTATGCGGCCAATGAGGAGCTGCGAGCCATTTTGCAGACGAAAAAGGCCACCCTCTTCTACGAAACGTTCGAGGGTGACCATACGTGGGGCCACTGGCAGCAAAACCTCCCCCGTATGCTGCGTACGCTTTACGGGTAAACTTACCGTGGCTGTTCTTCCTGCGGGCCTTCATCCTTTAAGGGCGAAACGAGTGCTTCTTCGAACTCTCCTTTGCGAATCGCCGACAAAATGGTGAAGGTCAGCACTGACAACAGGAGCAGGACGAGAAAAATGAATGTTATCATCATGGCCGTGTACATGCAGTGCGGCACCTCCTTGCACTACACAGTGTGTCCCGACGCGGCCGGAATATACGGTTCGACGCATAACATTACACAAATGAAGAATTTTCTGTTAAAATAGTTTCTTGTAGAGCATGCATGATAGATAGCAAGGAGGAGTGGTTCTCATGATGTATAGTATCGTAATCTTTCCATCCAGCAAGGTGCAAGAAGTGGCCAACTCTTACCGGAAGCGTTATGACCCTGCATACGCATTGGTACCTCCATATATCCGTTTGAAAGAAGCCTTTGACCTTGAAGAAGCCAAGCTGCCAGAGCTGGTGAGCCATCTGGAGCAGGTTGCCTCCTCTACTGAAAGCTTTACTGCTCATTTCCATCGGGTTTCTACTTTCCATCCGACGACGAACGTCATTTATTTGGCTGTGCAAAACAAAGAGCCATTCCACGCCCTGCACGAAAAGATCGTGAACCAGTGTGTGTCGGAAAAAGAAACCTACGCGTACGTACCGCATCTGACCATCGGGCGCGACCTGTCCGACGATGAACTGCGTGATGTAACCGGACAATTGAGCATGGCCAAAATCGACCTGACGAGCGAAATTGACCGCTTCCACCTGATTTACCAACTGGAAGACGGCATCTGGAGCGTTTACCAGACCTTCCTCTTGAAAAAATAAAGCAAGATTGGCGCCCTCCCCGTGAGCTTGGCTTGCAGGGAGGGATCTTTTTACCGCAAAACAGAAAAGGACGTGTCCTCTATGAAGCAGCAATCTTATGTGATCCAAAAAGTAAACTCGGACCAGGAAATGCAGGATGCCCTCGCTGTGCGAAAAGCGGTGTTCATTGATGAGCAGGAGGTTCCCGCCGACCTGGAGATTGACGAGCATGACCAGCCAGCAAGCGGCACCGTTCATTTCGTCGCGTACAACGAGCAGCAACCAGTCGGGGCAAGCCGCTTGCGGCCGTATGAGCCTGGCGTGGGAAAAATCGAGCGCGTGGCGGTACTAAAAGACGAGCGCGGCACCGGACTGGGGCGCCAGATCATGATCGTCATGGAAGAAGCCGCCAAAGAGCTCGGCTTTGACAGCCTCAAGCTGAACGCCCAGACGCACGCGCAACGTTTCTATGAAAAGCTCGGCTACGAGCCGCACGGCGACGTTTTCGATGAAGCCGGCATCGAGCATATCGCGATGGTCAAAGCGTTGCGCTAACCGATTTCATCGCCAGACTGCAAAACTTGTTCGTCTCGCCCTCCGCCCTCCTTCACAATGGGAGCGGAGGGTTTGTTTGTATTTTTGGCTGGCGCGTCGCCTTTCGTCTTGACATGCCCTCGCTATCTGGAATAGGATGGAACCAAAACATACGCTACCGTATTTTCAGAGGTGAACGATGCAATACACACGCGAGGATTGGGTCCGGGCAGCGCTGGATACGCTTGGCGAGTCCGGCATCGAGGCTGTGCGCGTGGAAGCGATCGCGCGCAAGCTGCGAATTAGCAAAGGCAGCTTTTACCACCATTTTCAGGACCGCCGCGATTTGCTCGACGCCGTGATCGACTATTGGGAGGAGCACGCCACAGAGCGGATCATCGCGGCCCCCCAAGCGGACGACGCCACTTTGGAGCGGCTGTTGTCGTTTGTTTTTACGACAGAGCGCAAAGTCGAAGCGGCGATGTACGCGTGGGCCAAACAAAACCCGGACTTGGGCAAGCGGTTGGTCGGAATTGAAAAACGGAGAATCGGCTACGTCGCGGCCTTGTACGAAAAAAAGGGGCTGTCCTCCGCCGACGCATCTGCCCGTGCCCACCTGGCTTACCTCGTCTACATCGGCTGGCTGGTGCGCGGGGAGCTGGATGAGCCTTTTGACATCTCCGGGCCTTTGCAGCATTTTTTGACGTGGGACTGTTGAAAGCTTCTTTGCTTGGAAAAGCTTCTCTGCTCGCGAAAAGCTCCCGCAAAAAGGAGTTTTTCACGGCCAAAACATACGGTTGCGTATCTTTTTGTGTGAAAGAGGATAAAAGGGAAAGCCGACACCAAAACGGGGGCAACCCCAAGGAGACGTTTTTCATGACCACTCTGTTTGTCCTTGTCCGCCGCGTTTTTACTCGCTGCTGTATCGCTGCTGCACGTCTACTGGGCTGTTGGCGGAAGCTGGGGAGCCTTGTCGCCATTCCTGTATCCGCGGACAGTGCCCGCCCCTTGTTTCGCCCGGGAAAAGCGGGAACGCTCGCAGTAGCAGGCTTGCTGCTGTTCGCCGACTATTTGCTGCTTGCCAAAAGCGGCTACCTTGCGCCACTGATCGCGCCTGCCCTGATCCAATGGGGCTGCATCGCCTGCGCCGCCGTCTTTTTGCTGCGCGCCATGGGCGACTTTCGCTATGTGGGCTTTTTCAAGAAAGTGACGCACACTGCCTTCGCCCGCCAGGATACGCGGCTGTTTAGTCCGCTGTGCCTGTGGCTTGGGTTCGCGTTTGTGGCGGTTTTGCTCTAGGAGCAGCAGCAAACGGGGAGCTTCGCCTGCTGCTTTTTGCCCTGGGACTGGGATGGAAAAGCCGATCTGTCTGTACAAAAAGCCCCCTCTTCTGGGTTAGCCAAACTGGCTACAGACAGGGGGCTGACTTTTTTCTGATGAGACAAAAGGCTCCTGCGCTTTGGTTAGTCTTGCCGTCCAGCGATGGGGCATGGCGTTCTGTGCTTTGCACTGGCGAGCTATTGATTCAGGCTCGTTTCCCCTTTTCATTCCCGAGTGATTGAACACCGTGCCCTTTCACTTCCGGGCGAATGACTCGTTCGCCTTTCTCGCTCCCCAATCATTGTCCTGGGCCGCCCGTTACCCCCTCCGCTTCTGCGCTAACTCCCGCAACCGCTCCACGACCTCCAGCGACGCCGTGTGCGAGCCGAGCATGGCGTGAAACGGCTCCTCGCCGCGCCAGCCGTGAAAATCCGAGCCGCCTGTCATGACGAGGCCGTGCTCGTCGGCCCATTTGCTGTAGCGCAGCTTTTGCAGCTCGTCGTTGTCCGGGTGGTTCACTTCGATTCCGTCCAGCCCGAATGCGATCAGTTCGCGCACAAGCTCGTCATCGTCGTACAGTCCCGGGTGCGCCAGCACGGCTACGCCGCCCGCCTCCTGAATCAGCGTGATTGCCTCCTGCGGCGTGATGCGCGGCGGGTTGACGTACGCCGCTCCCCCTTTTCCCAGGTATTTGTCGAACGCTTCTTCCATCGTAGCGACGACGCCAAGCTCGATCAGTTCCTCGGCGATGTGCGGACGGCCGATGTTTTTGTCCGTCCCCTGCTTGCGGCGGTAGACGTTTTCCAGCGTGATCGCAATGCCCAGCTCCTGCAGGCGGGCGATCAGCAGTTGGTTGCGTTGATGGCGCGTCTCGCGCAGGCTCACCAGCCGCTCCTGGAACGCCTGATCTTCGTAAGGCACAAAATAGCCGAGCACGTGAATGTCCTGGCCATTGCCGACCGAGCTTACCTCCACGCCCGGGATGATTTCCACGCCGAGCTTCGCTCCCGCCTCCATCGCTTCGGCTACGCCTGCCACCGTATCGTGGTCCGTAATCGCAAGAGCAGCCAGTCCGGCTTCTTTTGCCAGGCGCACGTTTTCCGCAGGCTCGCAGGTGCCGTCTGACGCCTTTGTATGAGTATGTAAATCTGCTTGCTTGAGCATGTTGCTTCCACTCCTTCTTTTCGTTTTCTCTAAGTCTGAAATCCGCCCACCACTCATAGGATGGTACCAAACCCGAATTTTCTCACAGGTTGAGCCGAGGAGGATGTCCATGCGGTTAAAAAACAAGACCCTGACCGGTGTCGTGCAGCCACTCTCCTATGTCGACAAAATGCTCAGACAGCAGGGGTTTCACCGATCAGGCGGGGACGGCATGCCCACGTATGATGTCGTCATGTACGATTCTGCCAGCAGCAGCACGTATTTCCTGCGCATTCCCACCAATTTCACCAACTCGTCAACAGGCAAAGGCGAGATGACTGTCAAGCTGGGTCATCCGTATCTGGAAGCGAAATTTTACATGAACACCTCGGAAGAAATTTTCTTCATACCGAAATCCGTTCGGGAAGCAGCCGAGCACAAACTGGCAGAGATTGCCGATTACCTGTCTTCTCCCTCCGCTCCATCCTGAACCGTGCTCCACAGCCATCTGTTCGCAGCAAACCGATACGCCACTCTCTTTTCTTTTGCCAGGCCGACGAGATAGCCCATGAAAGCCGTCCGGAACAGGGCGTAGCTTGTCGCGTTCTCGATGGAAATGTGCAAGCGTTCACACAGGAGGGCGAGAGCGTCTTCTACTCCGCGCTCCTCTCTTAAAATGTCTTCGATGACGGCGTAAATCCGTTCATGCCATTCCATATTTTTGTGCACCGCACCTTGAGAGGAGGTGGTGTACGCTCCATGACCGGGCAAATATCCTCTGCAATCGGTCGACAGGAGCTTGCGCAAACTGTTCATCGTCTCATGTGCATCTACGAGAAACGGCAGCTTGTGCTTTTCCAATACTTCTTCACCCAAATAACTGTCCGCGGCAAAGCAAATGTCCTCGCAGATCAGACCGACCTGCTGATAGCTGTGCCCCGGCAGAGAAAGGATCGTAAACGGCACACCGTCGATTTCCAGCATCCCTTCTAATGGAAGGAGGTGGTCCACCCGGGAAGCTTGCGCCAGCAAAAACTTGTTTTTCAGCTCCGCAAGCGGTTCTGCTCCCATGTTCAAGTAGATGGGTTCCAGAACCGGATAGCGGATGATCGCTTCTTCCAGCGGTGGCGCGAATACTTTGGCTTCGGGCCAGCATCCGAGCAGGTAGGCGTTTCCTCCGAAGTGATCGGCATGAGCGTGTGTTTGAATGATCGCGCACAAGGGCTGGGCAATCGCGTCCAGCCCTTTTTTGATTTTTTTGGCGGTTTGCGCCTCCAGTCCGGAATCGATCAGAATCGCTCCGCTGTTGCCGATAACCAGGCCGATGTTGACGTGACCGGGAAAATAGCCGACCCGCTCGGTTATCATTTGCGGTGTATAGGCAGACACGATGTTGTCCCTCATTTCATCCTTTTCCTATTTATTTTCTCCAAAATGTCTGCTTCCCCTGCCCTGTTTGCCGATCTCCCTGCCGCTTTTGCGCGAACAGGCTCGCTTGGGCCGCTTTTTCTTTGCGCAATCGGCGAAAGCGACAGGCCAGGCCCGCGCTTCTCGCGTGTGCCTGCCTGCCAAGTATGCAGCGGACCGATGATCGTATAGGGAGGCTGCTGCCGTCCAAGCCCGCTGAACATGTGCGTCGTCGCCGCTACCGCGATGATGGTCACAAGCGAAAACACCGTGCGCTCCAGCCCGATCGTATGCAGCGAACAGAGGACGATCAACCCGTCGATGGCGAGAATCAGCAGCGCCACAGACATGTTGAAGCGCCTGGCCAAAAATTGCGCCAGCAGGTCGGTCCCCCCTGTATTCGTGTCAAAAGCGAGCATCAGACCGACGCCCATTCCGATCAACACCCCGCCCGTCACCGCTGATGCGGACGTCGACCAACTGTTGAAGCCGCGCAAATCCGAGAGCACGTCGATAAAAAACGAAGAGATCAACATTCCGTGAAAGCTGTGGAAAAACAGCCTGCGGTCATAAAAAAAGACGAGGACATAAACCGGGATACTGACACCCATCATCACCATTCCGGGCGGCCATTGCATGTAATACGTCGCAAGCAGCCCGATCCCGATCATTCCCCCATCCATGAGGCGGTGCGGCACCAAAAACAGGTTGACGCCAATGGCAACGAGCACACTTCCTACGATGATCGCCACACTTTTTTGCAGCCAGTACACGCGCCTCCCCTCCCCCGGACAACTGCTCGCTTATGAATATGAAAAGACAGATTCGGGTATGTCCTGACAATGTGCAAAATGCGCCAGAGCAAATCGGAACGTTTTGACTCTTCGGTTGACCTATTGGTATACTTACCTGTAACAAGGAAGATACGAATGTTTAGCCGTTTTTGTTCGTACATTTAAAATACACTTAGCGTAACGGAGGTGAATTCTCCGCCTTTCGCACCGCGGGAGGCTGGAGGTGCGCTTGGAGAGTCCGATAGGGGAGATTACGCTGAATCTGCTGCTCGTGGTGTTTTTGGTCCTTCTGAACGGCTTCTTCGTCGCAGCAGAATTCTCGTTGGTAAAAGTTCGCCAAACTCGTCTGGCCCAGCTCGTCAGTGAGGGCAACAACAAACGTGCCCACTACGCGCAAAAGGTCACCCGCGAGCTCGACGCCTATTTATCCGCCTGCCAGCTCGGCATCACGCTGGCATCGCTTGGACTAGGCTGGGTTGGTGAGCCTGCAATCGCCCATTACGTCGAACCCATGATGGCCTATTTTCAATTCCCGTCCTATATGGTGGGGCCCGTTTCGCTTGCCATCGCGTTTGCCATCATCACATTCATGCATATCGTGTTCGGGGAGCTTGCTCCCAAGTCGCTTGCCATCCAGAGAGCGGAAGCAACCTCGCTGTGGACGGCTGCTCCGCTCATGTTTTTCTACAAGCTGAGCTATCCGCTCATCTGGTTTTTAAACGGCGCGGCCAACCTGTTCATCCGGCGTCTGGGCATCGAGCCTGCCCGGGAAAACGATCCGGCCCATACAGAGGAAGAAATCCGGCTGCTCGTCAACCAGAGCCATAAGAGCGGGCATATCGACCAGACGGAAATGGCCCTCGTGGACAACGTGTTCGAGTTTTCCGAACGCCTTGCCCGGGAAATTATGATCCCGCGCATCGACATGATTTGCCTGTACGACGACAACACATTTGACGAAAATCTCCAAATTATCCGGCAATCCCGCCATTCGCGCTTCCCTGTCGCGCACGAAGACAAAGACAGGCTGATCGGCTTCGTTCACACGTCCGACTTTTTCCTGTCGGCGCTGACAACCGGGAAAGCCGAGCTGAAAGATTTTCTCCGTCCCCTGCTCACGGTGCCGGAATCGATGGAAATCAGTCACGTATTGCGGCTGATGCAAAAACGCCGCTCGCAAATTGCGATCGTCATTGACGAGTACGGCGGTACGGCGGGTATTTTGACGATGGAGGACATTCTGGAAGAAATTGTCGGCGACATCCAGGACGAATTTGATGAGAACGAGCGCCCGGAAATCGAAGAAAGCGCAAGCAATGCCCTCTCCGTTTCCGGCAAAACGCTTTTGGCCGAGCTGAACGATTTTTTGACCATCGAGATCGTCTCCGATGAGGTCGACACGATCGCCGGTTGGCTCTACAGCCAGTTAAACGAGGAAGTGACGCTCGGAAAAGCCGTCATGTACCAGGGCTATCTGTTCACCATCAGCGAGCTGGAAAACCATCGCATCACCCGTGTAGCGATCACCCATCTGGATGAGGAAGATTCAGCCGCCCTTCCCGACGATACGATTTTACTGCACGCCCAATCGTAAAGAACGACTTTTTTGGCACGTGTCCCCTGCCGCCAGGGGGCACTTCTTGTTTCCACGGTCCGCGTACGACTTTGACAAAGAAGCTGCTTTATCGAGGTGTCATCATGAACTATGCGTTACTAGACAACAAACCTATCCTGTTGCAGCCCGAGACTTACAACCGCATCCCGTACTGGCGCATGGCCGCCCGGCAGGACAAGGTTCGCTGTCCAGCCTGTACCGCCGCGCTGCGCCTGATTGCCGGAATCAGCTTTGAGCCGTACTTCGCGCATCCGGAGGGAGCCGTCTGCCCGCTTTTGGCGCAAGACAGCTCTGCTTCCATGGAGTGGCTGCAAGCTTTGGACGAGACTGCTGCGGCCGTTCTGCACCCGCTTGTGACTGGCGCAAGCCCTGGTGCTGCGACTGACGCTGCGCCCGCTCTCGCTGATGATCCGCATACGCGCGCGCCTGAGCACGCGGCTGCTGCCGACAGTTCGCTCGCCTTTTCGGATGCGGCCGTCCCGGCTCCGGCACAAACGCCAGACGAGCCTGCTGCCCGGGAAGAAGACACGGCGATGATCGGCTCTTTTCGCTTGCCGAAAAAAAGGGCGATTGGCAGCACGGTCACGCCTGCACCGCCTCCGTCAAAGCCTCCGGTCTTTCGCAAACGGTTTATGCCCAAAAAGACGATTGCGCATTTGGCCGAGCAGCAGTTGGACCAGCCGCTTCATCCTACCCAGCAGCAAGCCGTGCAAACGACTGACGGCCCGCTTTTGATCCTCGCCGGAGCCGGCAGCGGCAAGACGCGGGTCATGACGGCCCGCACCGCTCATCTCATCAAAGACTTGGGCGTGGAGCCAAAACGGATCATGGTCGTGACGTTTACGACCAAAGCAGCAGAGGAAATTCGCCAGCGCATCGCCCGGCAACTGCCGTCCGGCCAGGCTCGCGAGCTGATTGCCGGAACGTTCCACAGCATTTTTTACCGCATGCTGTTGCACCATCAGCCAAACGGCTGGGATCAGCAGCGGCTGCTGAAAAAGGACTGGCAAAAGTGGCGGCTGCTGCGCGAAACCGGAGCATTGCTCGGCCATGACGAGCTTATGGCGCTGAAAGAAACGGACATCACCGAAGCGCTCAGCATCGTCAGCCGTTGGAAAAACGAATACATTCTCCCGCAGGAAGCGGCTTTTCGCGAGGCGGCGACCGATGCGGAAAAACGGGCCGCCCAGCTTTACCCGCTCTACGAGGCCGCGAAAAAAAAGCACCAGTGGTTTGATTTTGACGACATGCTGCTCGGCTGCTACGAGCTGTTGCGCGATAACCGCGATCTGCTGCAACGCTACCAGGAGCGGATCACCCACGTCATGATCGACGAGTTTCAAGATATTAACCGCATCCAGTACGAAACGGTCAAGCTGCTCGCCGCACCGCAAAACAACCTGTGCGTCATCGGCGATGATGACCAGTCGATCTACGGCTTTCGCGGCAGTGACCCCCAGTACATATTGGGCTTCACCAAAGATTTTCCGCAAGCTTCCACGATTACGCTGGAAGTCAACTACCGCTCCCACTCCTCGATCGTCAGCCTCGGCTATTCGCTGATCGGCCACAACCGATCTCGCTGGGAAAAAGCGTGCCGGTCGTTCCATCGCGAAGAAGGCGACACGTTTTTGTTCGAACCGGACGACGAAGAAGAGCAGGCATCCCGAATCGTGGATGAAATCGTGCATCGGCGCGAGCAAGGAACGGCGTTCGGCGAGTGCGCGGTGCTGTACCGCACGAACGAGTCGGCCCGGCCGATCCTGGAGCGGCTGAGCGAGGCAGGCATTCCGTTTCACTACACGCAGGAGGAAGACTCGTTTTACCAGCGCCAGACTGTACGCTGGACGTTGCACTATTTGCGGCTGGCGCTCAATCCGGACGATACAGACGCGTTAAAAGAAATTTTGCCGACGCTCTACATCTCCGGCGATGCCTGGAATGCCGTGCGCAGCCAGGCGATTCTCGAGGACAAGCCGATTTTGCACATCCTCCCGCATCTGACCCAGCTCAAGCCCTACCAGCGCAAGCATATGCAAGCGATCAACGACATTCTCGCCGCCTGCAAAGACTGCCCTCCTGCCCAGGCGCTGGAGCTGATTTACGAGGACGGCAAGCTCCGCGAATATTTGAAAAAGCGGGCGCGTGACCGGGAAGATGGCCGGGAACGCTGGAGTGACGAGCTGCAGCAACTTCTCTCTGCCGCCAAGCGCCACGCGACGATCCGCGACTTTTTGGCCTACATCGAGCAGATGATTAGACAGGAAAAAGAGTGGCGCAATCTGCGGCCACTCCCGGATGAAGCTGTACACGTATTGAGTATTCATCGGGCAAAAGGGCTGGAGTACGATCACGTCTTTCTGCCTGATCTGGTCGAAGGCGCCCTGCCGCACGAGTACACGCTGGACGAGCTGCGCAAAGGCGGGGCGACAGCCCTGGAAGAAGAACGGCGCCTGCTATACGTGGCGATTACCCGGGCCCGCCGCAGCCTGTGTATCGGTATCCCCCGGGAGCGCTTCGGACGCAAGACCCGCCCCTCCCGTTTCATCAGCGAAATGGGCCGGTAAATACTGATAGCCGCCGCCCATGTAAATCAGAAACTCTTCCATGTTCGTAATCAATGGAAACATAAGCCAGGCTCCCTTCGTCGCATTTTGGTTAGTATGCGAGCAAAGGGAGCCTGTTATTCATTCGTATGGGCGCAAAACTTGGCCGCTTAGCCGCCGATGATGTTGTATCCGGCGTCTACGTGCAAAATCTCGCCCGTAATGCCTCTGGACAGGTTGCTGAACAGGAAGAGGGCTGTATCGCCTACTTCGGTCTGGTCAATCGTCCGGCGCAGCGGCGCTTTTTCTTCGATTTCTTTCAGAACCGCGTTGAAATTGCGGATGCCTTTTGCCGCCAGGGTGCGGATCGGACCTGCGGAAATCGCGTTGACGCGAATGTTTTCCTTGCCGAGATCGTTCGCGAGGTAGCGCACCGATGCGTCCAGCGCTGCTTTGGCTACGCCCATGACGTTGTAGTTTTGCACGACGCGCTCGCCGCCCAGGTAAGTCAAGGTCACGATGCTGCCGCCTTCTGTCATCAACGGACGAGCTGCGCGGGCAACCGCCACCAGCGAGAACGCGCTGATGTCTTGCGCAAGCGCGTAGCCGTCACGGGAAGTGTTGACAAATTCGCCTTCCAGCTCCTCGGTTTTGGCAAACGCGATGCAGTGCGCCAAGCCGTGAATGACGCCGACTTTTTCCCGAATCGTCGCAAACGCCGCTTCCACTTCTTCATCTTTGGTCACGTCGCAGTTGACCAAGAGCGATTCCTTGCCCAGTTTGGCGGACAGCTCTGCCACGTTTTCGCGCAGACGCTCTCCCTGATAGGTAAAAATCAGGTTCGCTCCTGCGTTGTGCAAAGATTGCGCAATTCCCCAAGCGATGCTGCGGTGGTTCGCTACACCCATGATTACGATATTTTTGCCTTGCAACAATGTATTCATTATGTATTCGCCCCTTCCCAAGCTATTCCCCGCCATTATAACCGATCTTGTCCTTCGTTACGAGAGGGGCGGAAGAAAAGAGCGCGAAACGCTTCGTTTCGACAGCTGCTTTTTGGCTGTTACTCGGCGGCTCCATCCTGTTCAGTCAGCGGCTTTGCAGAAGCAAACGTCCCCCACGTTTCGTCAAAAGGATTCAGCGACGTCCCCATGACCGGGAACTCCGTTACTCCCTGTGCGGCTTCGTCGAACTGGTTCAGATTGGGCTGGTTCATGCTCACAAGACTCCTTCCATCCTGCTGCGATTCCATTGTTTTCTTAGGCTGGCAAGGAGCGCCCCTGTTTATGCATGCAGATGATTGGCATGCATGTACGCCGACAGCACAATGTAGATCAGCACCGCGCCAAAAAAGTAGACGCCGTATTCCGCCCGCCTCGCCTGCACGATATACGGCACGAGGTGGCTTGCTGACACGTACAAAAAAATTCCCGTCGTCATCGCGAGCATCACGCTCGACCAGTCAGGCGGAAAAAACCGTTCGGCAAGCCCGAAGCTGCATGCCCCCACTATCGTGGCAATCCCGAGCGAAGTCGCGCCCCACAATGCTTTTTTCCGGGAGTTCGTCGCGGCGAGCATCAAGGAGGCTACCGTGACCCCATCCGGTATTTTATGCAAAAGCATCGCCAGCAGGACAGACATGCCGACCTCTGCGTCCACCTTCAAGCTCGCCACGAGCGACACCCCTTCGACAAAAGCGTGCAGCAAAAAGCCGCCCAGCACCCCGATCACGCCCGTCGAGCCGATTTCCCCTCCGGCCGCCTTTACGAGCAGCTCCAGCGCGAACAACGCGGCAAAGCCTACGAGCACAAACGGCATCATCCGCGAGCTTTCCCCCTGGATGACGTGCGGCATCAAGTCCAGCATCGTAATCGCCAGCAACAATCCGGCCCCTGCGCTAATCATCGCGAACAGCGCTTTGCGCGACCAGGCGCGAAGACAGAGCAGAAGCCCGCCGATACAGCTCGCAAGCGCCGCAGCAAGCAAAACAAGCCAAAAGAAAGGTTGCATCATACGGTCCTCTCCTCATCCCGCATGAGTATGGGGACGTGTATTCCTTCCATATGTACGCGCCTGTCCGGGTCAATATGAGTGAGCCAGCCACAATTTGTCCGGCTCGTGACGGAATGACAAAAAACGGAGCACCTGTCCGAAACGGGCGAAATGCCACTACTTTTTAGAACCTTTGTCGATTCTCTCTTACCCGGAAAAAAATGGTGCTATAATGAGTCCACCGGGAATACCGAGGGGAAAAAAGGAGTGATTCGGGATGGATGTACAAGTTTGGATGGCTTCGAAAGAGGTAGCTGATCGCCTTGACGTACATGTTCGTACGCTGCGCAACTGGCTGGACTTGTTCGTACCCGCAAAGGAACGTCTGAAAAATCCGCAGGGTCACTATTTGATTAGCGAAGCGGGCTTTGCCCTCTTGAAAGAAGTGAAGGAACGCAAAGATAGCGGAAACAGCTCGCTCAAGGAAATTCAGCGACAGCTCATAGATGAAGGCCGTTTGTCGGAAGAAATGCTGACTGCCGAAGAGTACGCCAGTGCGGAAGAAACAGCCGTAGCCCTCAGTTCCGGAAGCAACCTGGAAGCAGGCGTGAAGGAAATGGAGCTGGCCGTTCACGAGACGCTGCTGAAGTTCCAGCAGGAGCTGGCCCAGCTTTCCTCGCTGAACAACATGCAGTCGGCCATCCTGCAAAAAATCGCCGACATCGAAGAGATGCAGGAATCGCTGCGCCTGGAGATGCGCCGCGTCACCTTCGAGATGGATTTGATGCAGCAGCGACTGACCCGCCGCAAGGAACGGTACGCCCGCCACGAGCCACGCTGGTCGTTGAATCCGTTTCGCTGGTTTACCCGCTCCGACCGGGCGGCAGAACAGTGAGTTTGGCGAAAAAACGACAAAATGGGAAAAACCGACAATTTTAAGAAGTGACGGCAAGCAGTAGTGCCCTAGACTTTCCATATGATAGAATTGTACTAAGCGAACTGGCAGAATATCAGGACTATTTACATTCTATCGACAAAGGACTGGGGCTTTCGTTGTGAGAAAATTGCATATTACTTCAGTGAAGCCAGGAGATGTTATTGCCAAAAGCATTTTTCAGGAAAACGGGAACGTCCTGCTCGGGATGGGCGTACAACTGACGGAACGCTACATCGAACGCCTCAAGCAATTAGGGATTGATACACTCTACATTCAGGACAAGCGTACAGACGACATTATCCCGGAAGACGTCATTCGCGATGAGACGCGCAAACAGGCGGTCGATGCCGTGTACAAGAAGATGACCACCCTGATGGACCAGCCGCACATGAAACGCCGTACCTCTCTGCCTGATTTTGGAAGCGCTTTTCAAAGGTGTTCAAAGAGATATTGCAAGACTTGAGCAGCAGAAAAGACGTGCTCGTCAATCTGTCCAATCTCCACGTAATGGACGGCTATTTTTTTCACCACGCCGTCAATGTCGCTGTGCTCGCAGGTGTGGTTGGCCTGGCAAAAGGCTACAACCAGCAACAGATGCTGGAGCTTGGCATCGGCGCCTTGCTGTTTGACATCGGAATGACCCAAGTGCCAAAAGAGCTGTGGAGCTTGCGCAAAGAGTTGACAGCCGAAGAGCGTCAGCGCCTGCAATACCACACCGAAGAAGGCTTCAATCTCCTGCGCAGCCAGCATAATATTTCCGTCGTTTCCGCGCACTGTGCGCTGCAGCATCACGAGCGCTACAACGGGACGGGCTATCCGCGGCAGCTCTGTGGCAAGGACATTCACGAATACGCGCGCATCGTCGCGATTGCGGACGTCTACGACGCGCTGATCTCGCCGCGCCCTTTTCGGCAAAGCTATTCCCCCTCGGATGCGACCGAGTATTTGTTTGCTTCGGGGAATACGTATTTTGATCTGGAGCTGCTCAAGCTGTTTTTGCAGCACGTCGCCATTTTCCCGATTTCCTCCACCGTTCAGCTCAGTTCGGGACATACGGGCGTCGTCTCGCGGGTCAATCCGCTCGCCGTCAACCGGCCGACGATACGCATCCTGACCAACGAGGACGGCTCCGAGGTCGCTGCGCCGTTTGAAATCAACCTGTACGACAAAGAA
This sequence comes from Brevibacillus sp. FW301-21C12A, assembly GCF_058788915.1. Taxonomy (NCBI): domain Bacteria; kingdom Bacillati; phylum Bacillota; class Bacilli; order Caryophanales; family Paenibacillaceae; genus Brevibacillus; species Brevibacillus sp. FW301-21C12A. The sequence goes on along the minus strand of NZ_JBYTBG010000016.1, from coordinate 78,186 downwards.
TGGATGAGCGTCACGATTGTCAAAACATTGTAACAATTCCAGTCATAGAAACAGCAGCCACTCCGCTATCGGAAGGGCTGCTGTTGTTTGCGCTATTTTCTAGTCACGCAACAGGCGAAATACTTGCTCGACGTCTTTGTCGCCGCGACCGGACAGGTTGACGATCACAATCTGCTCCCGCGACAGCGTCGGGGCAAGCTTCAGCGCGTAGGCGATGGCATGGGCGCTTTCCAAGGCAGGGATGATTCCTTCCGTCCGGGACAGCTCCTGGAAAGCGGCGAGCACTTCTTCGTTCGTCACGGTGTAATATTCCGCCCGCCCACTCGTCTTGAGCTGGCTGTGCTCCGGCCCGATGCCCGGATAGTCCAGCCCGGCAGCAATCGAGTACGTTTTTTTCGGCTCTCCCTGTTCATCGAGCAGCACGAGGCATTTGAAGCCGTGAATGACAGCCGGAACCCCTTCGGTCAAGGTCGGGGCCTGGTCTGGCTCCACTCCGATCAGGCGCACGGAAGGCTCGTCAATGTAATGGGCAAAAGCACCGATCGCGTTGCTTCCGCCCCCTACGGCAGCGATGACGGCATCAGGCAACCGCCCTTCCTTCTCCAAAATTTGGCGCTTCGACTCCTCGCTGATGATCGCCTGGAAGTGCTTGACCATCGTCGGGAACGGATGCGGCCCTACAGCAGAGCCTAGCAAGTAAAACGTGTTTTGGTAGTTTTGCACCAAATCGTTCAGCGCTTCGTCTACCGCGTCTTTCAATCGGCCCTGCCCTTTGGACACAGGCACTACTTTTGCCCCTAACAACTCCATCCGGAACACGTTCAGCGACTGGCGCTTCGTATCTTCCTCGCCCATGTAGATGATGCATTCCATGCCAAACATCGCGCACGCTGTCGCCGTCGCCACGCCGTGCTGCCCCGCTCCCGTCTCGGCAATGATCCGGTGGGCGCCCATGCGCTTGGCGAGCAAAATTTGCCCGATGACGTTGTTGATTTTATGGGCACCTGTATGGTTCAAGTCTTCACGTTTCAAGTAAATTTTCGCGCCGCCCAGCTTGTCCGTCAAATGGCGGGCATACGTCAACGGATTTTCCCGTCCGACGTACTCCTTCAAATAATACCGGAACTCTTCGTTGAACTCGGGATCGTCCTTGTACGTCTCAAACTGCTCTGCCAAGTAATCCAATACTTCCTGCAGCTCTGGGGGAACAAAGCTCCCGCCGAATTCACCGAAATATCCCTTTTTGGTCTGCTCTGTCAAAGACATGCTCATCTCTCCTCAGCTATTACTGGACTCTTCTAATTTTTTCAATCATATAAGATAAAAAGAGCGTTTGTCAACGAATGTAAAGTTTATTCTGAAACTTCTTTGTTTACTGGACAGAAACGGGCAAAACGCTTTCCCGCTCCCGCCCAGGCGGCTTGTCATCGCGCCTTTGCATGCGAACGCTGCCAGTACCCGAGCAGCAAAACTGCGCCCACCAACACGACCTTAAACAGCACCACCAGCCATGGCACCGGGGCGATCCATTCGCGGACCGCTTCCTCTGTGAAAATCATGTTGGCTGCAGCGAGGGCAAGCACTCCAGCCCCGACATAGACGAGCCAGGCGAACCGTTCCATGACGCGCAAAATCAACTGGCTGCCAAATACCATCAAGGGCACGCTAATCAGCAGCCCGATGACGATGAGGATGATATTCCCTTGCGCCGCTCCTGCGATGGCGAGAACGTTGTCCAGCCCCATCATGACGTCGGCCACGACGATCGTTTTCACCGCCTGCACGATATCCTCGCTCGCGTCAATGTCCTCCTGCCCGTCCTCCTCCCGCAGCAGCCTGTAACTGATCCACAGCAAAATCAGCCCGCCGATCAGGTACAAGTACGGGATTTTCAGCAAGTACACCGCGAGGATCGTAGCGATGACCCGGACGATTACGGCGAGCATCGTCCCCCAGATGATCGCCTTTTTTTGCTGCGCGACAGGCAGCTTGCGGCAGGCAATGGCGATGACGACGGCATTGTCTCCGCTCAGGACGATATTGATTGTAATAATGAGCAAAAGCGAAGAGTAAAAACCAGGCTCGAACAATGAATTTCCCTCCGTTTCCTTTTGCGTAAAATCTGTCATTTTTACGGTCACAAGCAAAAACAGCCGGTTCTCCCGCCGTGTCCGGGCTTGTTGTCACTGGGCGATTTCAGTATGATGGTAACGAGGAGGGTTGTCGAAATGTCGAAACAATTCGTTATTGAAGCGATCATGTTGGCTATCTACGGGGAGTTGATGGTCCCATCGCAACCGGTAGAATACCTGATACCCGCGTCGACAATCTATGAATTGGACGAATTTATCCAGAGTCCTGAACCAATCATGCCCTACTCCGGCGACGATCAGTACGTGCGTCGGGTCATGAAGGAAATGAGCCAGTTTTTTGCCGATCCATTCAATCGCAAGCGACTGGAAAAAGGACTGATTGCCCCCTGGTCCAAAGTTCCGTTCACCTTTCCGAACGGCGTCACGCTGACGGTCATCAAGGTGGAGGACAACGCCATGTGGGGAGAAATTTTTGATCCCGTCGAGACGCAGCTTCTGCTGACGTCCGTACGTTTTGAAGTCCCGCTGCTCACAGACCAGCCCGATTTTCAGGATCGGATTTTGGAATATATCGTACCTGTTCAATTTTACGATGTGGATGATTTCGATTTCGCCCTGGAGCAAGGCATCTCGCTCAACGACCTGCGCGAGCCGTAAAAGTTGCGAAAGCATGCCCGCAAAAAACAGACGAACAGACTGACGAGCCTGTGCTTGTTGGTCTGTTCGTTTTCTATTATGGCTTTTTATCCGAAGAAAATTGGCTCTTTTATTCTCATTTTTTTATGCGTATAGTGAGACAAAAGAAAGGGAACAAAGGAGCCGTTTTTATGGGGAGAACTCCGATTTACACCCGCGTTTACAACCAGCTCAGGTACCAAATTTTGAGCGGCGAGCTGCCAATTGGCTCCCATTTGCCGCCGGAGCGAAAGCTCGCTGCCAGGCTCGGCGTCAGCCGCAATACCGTCGTCAGGGCGTATGCCGAGCTGGAGGTGGAAGGCTTCATCGCCGGAAAAATGGGCAGCGGCCGCTACGTCGAGGCTCTCCCGCCTGCCCCGGCCTTGAGCAGAATCCACTGGAGCAGCCAGCACAACTACACGCATCTGCACGCCGCGCCGCCTCATATGGCTGAACTGCTGGCGATTACGGATACGTACCCGGACACGATCAACTTCGCGCATGGCGACGGAGGCAAGCATACGCTCGTCACTTCCGGCTTTCCCGCTTATGTCAAAAGCGCCGCCGACCAGATCAACTCCTACTTTTTCACATCGGTCCAGGGCTTTCCCCTGCTGCGCGAGCAACTCGTCCGCTGGATGGGCTTCGAACAAGTTTCTTCGCCCGAGCAAGTTTGCGTGACTAGCGGCTCGCAGGAAGGGCTATACCTCATCACGTCCATGCTCGCCAGGCCCGGAGACTGCATCGTCACGGAAATGCCAACGTACTTCGGCTCGTTGCAGCTTTTTCAGTCGCTGGGCATCCAGGTGATTCCCGTTCCGCTCGATCAGGAGGGCATGAAGACGGATATTTTGGAAGGCATTCTTGGCCGCTACCGCCCGCGCTTCATCTACACAGTCCCGACGTTTCACAACCCGACTGGCTACACGCTTTCCCTGGTGCGCCGCAAACATCTTCTGTCGCTGTCCGAGCACTACGGCATCCCGGTCGTGGAGGACGACGCCTACCGCCACTTGCATCTGGACACACCGCCGCCGCCAGCCCTCAAGGCACTGGACCAAGCCGGCCACGTCATTTATTTAAACACGCTGTCCAAGCTATTGTTCCCCGGGCTGCGCATCGGCTGGATCGCCGCCAATCAGCATTTTATCCAGCTTGTACGCAGGCTCAAGGAGCTGTCCATCTCTACCAACATGCTGGGACAGATCGCTCTTGCCAACTACTTGAAAGCCGATGCGCTCACGCCTCATCTCGCTCGTTCACGCAACTTGTACCGGCAGCAGGCCGAAGTGATGGAAGCCCATCTACAGCCGCTGACAGCACTCGGTCTGCAATATGAAAAAGCAGCGGGCGGCTTTTACTTCTGGGTCTCGCTTCCGGAAGGCGTCGAAGCGCGCAAGCTGATGCAAACGTGCAGGCAAAAAGGCGTGTCGTTCACGTGCGGGGACATGTTTTTGCTGCGCCATGCCGAGCAGCCCTACATCCGTCTCTGCTTCACCCACGAGCCGCCGAGCCAGATCGAGCGGGGAATGTCGATCATCAGCGAAATTCTCACGCGTCAAAAGGAGGAAGCGTAAATGAAGCTGTCCAAACATTCAGCCAGCTTGTTTCGGCAGGGAGCCTGGGACGCGCTGCCGCTTGCGGCCAGCTACATTTTGTCGGCCATCATTTTCGGGATGATGGCGCTTGCCGCTGGCTTGACCGTCTGGGAGAGCGTGGCGATGTCGCTGTTCATCTACACGGGAGCGGCCCAGTTCAGCGCGGTCGGGATGATTGCGGAGCATACAGGCATGTGGGCGATCCTTCTCACGACGTTCCTGTTGAACACGCGCCATTTTTTGATGGGACTGTCGGTATCTCCGTACTACCAGCGCTTGCCGCTTGCCCACGTGAACGTCCTGGCCTTTTTTATGACCGATGAACAATATGCCGTCTCACTGAATCGGTTTCGCCATCATCAGAGCGAGGCGGCTTATTTGTACGGGGTCAGCCTGACTTTGCACGCTTGCTGGGTGTTGGGCACGTGGGCAGGCAGCCTCGCCGGAGAGTGGATTCCTGATCCGGGGGCGCTTGGCCTTGGGTTCAGCTATATCGCGATGTTCATCGCCTTGTCCTATTTTCAGCTCACCTCGCTTTCGCGCATCCTCACGTTTCTTTTGTGCGGAGGGCTGGCCGTCGGCGTCGCCTTGCTTTTGCCAAACGGGCTGCATCTGCTCGTAGCGGGACTGGTCGCCTTTTGCATCGGATTCGCCTTGCCTGCCAAGGAAAAAGCCGCTTCATCGCCACAAGCCGAATCGGCACAGGGGGTCGAGACTGCATGAATCTGTTCTGGCTGTTTGTCCTCATGAGTATCGCCACGTACTTCTCCCGCCGCGCTTTCATGCGCCTGCCCAGCCACTGGATGTCGCCACGGCTGAAAAGCGGGCTGAGCTACATTCCGGTAGGGATTTTCGCAGCGCTCATTTTCCCGGCGCTGTTCGTGCAAAACCAGTCGCTCGTCTTCCAGCCGATATTCTTCGTCGCCGGGATCGCCTGCCTCATCGTCATGCTGCTCAGCAAAAACGCCTTTCTCAGCTTTGGCGTCAGCATGGCGATTGTCGTGATCGCCTCGCTGCAGCTCCTGCCCTAACCTGGCGGAAAAAATGCCGCCGCAGAGGTTTGTCCATGGTACAATGTGGGTAAAGACATAGGAAAGCGGTCCGGGGAGGAATTGTATAAATGGAACTGACAAAACGAAGCAACGGTACAGATTGGGAGGCAGAAGCGGCGACGGCCCAATCGATCTTGTTTAAAATGGGAAGCGAGTATTACGGGCTCTCCATTGCTTTGGTGCGCGAAATCATCAAGCCACTGCCCATCACCCGTTTCCCCAAGTCGCCTGTGTACGTGGAAGGCGTCATCGACCTGCGCGGGCGGATTTTGCCGATCGTGAACCTGCGCAAAATGTTCGGCCTGGAGCCGATTGCCCAGACGGATGACACCCGCTTTGTCGATTTGCAACTGGAAGGGCTGAATATCGGCATCATCGTCGACGCGGTGTCCGAAGTGATGAACATTCCACAGCATCTGATCGAACCGGCGCCACCGATCGTCGCTGGCGTAGAGGGCAAGTATTTGCAAGGAATTGCCCGCCTGGACGATAAGTTGATTATGCTTTTGGATGTCGATGAAATTTTTGGTCAATGGAAAAAAGTGTAGGCGATAGCCTGAGCGAAACCAGTACATGACAACTGTACTGGTTTTTTTGTACGGTCGTCCTGCCGCTTTGGACGGCGGTCTTTGCGAAACCTGGCGGCAGCTTGATGCGTACTACTCGTTGCAATCATTTTCTTTTTAACGGAGCGTGAATCCTGTGCATACTCATCCGCTTTTCCCGCTGGCAAAAGCAATTCCGCTCGCTCTCTGCTGCGGTCAGTATAAAACGCTGTACAGCATGTGCAGCGCGGCCTTTCGGGACGAGGTCAGTCTGGAGGAATTTGTTTCCTTCGCCTCCGACTTTCAGCGCGATGGCACCCCATATGCGGAACAGCCACTCTCCGTCGTGCCGCTTGCGGGGATGAGCCGTTTCGTCTGGACTACAAGCGATGGACAAAAAGGCTTGTCCGCGGCGATCGACTCGCAAGGAACCATCCACGGGCTTCGCCTCGCCCATCTGACGCCCCATCCGGAAACGGATCGCATCGTCAGCCGCCACCTTTACCGCCTGCCTTTTCGGGGCGAATGGTTCACCTTTTGGGGCGGCATGAACGAGCTGGTCAACTACCATTACGCGTATGACAACCAGCGCTACGCCTACGATTTTTTGCTGCTCAAGGACGGCCGTTCCTGCAGCGGCGATCCTTCTGTCAACGAGAGCTACTACGCCTTCGGGCAGCCGATTGTGGCTCCGTGCGCCGGAACCGTGGTCAAGGTAGTCGCTGACGTGCCGGACAATTCGCCCGTCGGGGTGATGAACGAGCAGCAACCTGCCGGAAATTTCGTCGAGATCGACCACGGACAGGGCGAATTTAGCGTGCTGGCCCACCTTCAGCAGCATTCCATCACGGTGAGGCCAGGCGACCGGGTCGCAGCCGGGGATGTGCTCGGGCGGTGCGGGAACTCGGGCAATTCCAGCGAAGCGCATCTGCATTTTCAAGTCTCCAACGCCCTCGACCCGTACACCGCCGTCTCGATTCCGATCCGGTTTCAGTCGCACGCTGCGATCGTCCAAGGGATGTTTGTCCGTGGCTGATTCCCCGATCGCGGACTCCCTTGCTTCCCGATTGGAAAACTTGGCGGCACAATTCTTATCTGTACAAAAAAAGAGCGGGAGCCATCCCGCCCTTTCTGTTTTCTACTCCCTGCCCCCACTTGCCAAATACGCATAATTCACCCAGACCATTTCTTCGATCCCTAAAATCTCTTTGAAAAGATCCACCGAATCGTACAAAAGCGAAGCGCCGGTTTCTTCGTCTACATCTGTCAGCAGTTGCAAATCAAACAGCGAGCGCAACTGCTGCACTTGTTTTGGCCCCGCGATCCGACTGAACGATTGCGGCTTGATTCGCGTAATTCCTTTGCCTACCTCTCGCCGATACAACTCCGAACGCACAACCCGGTCCAGTATGTCTTCATACTTTTGCCGAACGTCCTCGCTGTCTGTAATCCCTTCCTGCAGGTCAATCTCCGGATAAAGTCTGCCGAACTCCGCCTCCGCCATCTCCACATCCAGTGAATAGCTGATCGTCGCCGAAGAGACTTCGAAACCAGCATCGAACAGACGAAACCCCCAGCCATTGTCTTCTGCGTCGTGAAACCAAAGCAGCGGCACGAATTGCTTCGACAGTTGAAGCAAAAACTCAAGCGTCGAGGAAGTTTCAATCCACTCATCCTGCAGGAAAAATGCGTTCCAGTCGCCATTGATGCTTCTGTGGAAGTACGGTTGCGAAGACTTGGACAAGGCAATCAGCACTTTCGGTTCGTATTTGCGTGGATAAAGAATGCCGGTCGTGAACTCACCCATCCGTTTTCCACCGCTTTCTGGAAAGCTTTCCCTGGTCCTTTTCTTAGTCTATTCAGGTACCGCTTGTTTTTTGCTGTGATCTTTATCAAACGTGCTCGTGTGGATCACCGTATGCACAGCTCCCTCCGGCAAAAGCTCCGAACGGTACAGATGGACATGCCGCACCTTCCAGCGAGGCGCGTCGGCTGCCAAGTACCGCTCGTTCCAGTCGAGCAGCGGCAGCCCTTCCGGCGATGCTTGCGGTCCGCGGGCGAGCGTGATGTGCGGACGGTAGCGCTTGCGATCATACGACACCCCCTGATGTAGCTCGAACCGTCTGCCGAGCAGCAGGTGAAGCTGCTTGAGCGGATTCGTTTGCCCGCGCAGGCCGAGCCAGAGGACGCGGGGATGCTGGGCATGGGGAAACGCCCCGAAGCCGCCGATGCGCAGTTGAAACGGTTCGATAATCGCGCTGACGATGTCCATGTCCTCACAGATGGCCGGGACGAGCGCTTCGTCGACTTCGCCGAGAAAATGCAGCGTCAAATGAAGATTGTGCAGCGGCTGCCATCTGTCTGCCTGTACTTCCGATTTCAGCCGCTTTTGTACATCGGCAATATAGCGGACAGCCTCTTCGGGAATGTCCAGGGCCACGAACAAACGCATAGACGGATTCCTGCCTCCTTTTTATCCAAACGCCTGCCTTGCCGCGAACGAAAAATAGCCCCCCTGTGACGGAGAGCCATTTTTTACATCCACGCCGCGTCAGGCAGCCATCATCTTTCCGGTTACGATGCCCAAAACGCTGCGCACATATTCGCCGAGTCGCCCGGAGCCAGGCTGATACGTAAAACGAAGCGTCAATTCGACATGTCCCACATGTCCCGCAGGAGGAATGTTCCAGAAAAGGTCCGCTTCTCCGTACAAAATTTCCTCAATGCGCTGCTTCTTGCCTTCGATGTCCAGATCAGGATCGTGAGACAACGAGAATTTCATCATGATGGAAAACGAATCTTTTTTGATCCCATCCCGCAAGCTTAATTTGCCGTGGATCGCGACGAGTCCCGCTTCTCCCCACAAGTTGTACTCCAGCAAAGCCTGGCATTGCGGTTGAACCTGCAGCTCAAGAGCCGGAAGTCCTCCCTCAATCGTAAGTGCATGACGCTTTGCCAACAGTTCGATCTCCCCTTGAAAACGGTGAGCGCATTCGGAAACAGCCTGGAACAAATCGGGCTCTACAGCGTACATCGTCGTCACCTCTCCCCAACGGATTATCTGCTTTACTACTTCGAAACTCCCCTTGTCGTATCCTTTGTTGAAAAATGACTTATTTACCCATATTTCCTCGAAGGGCAAAAGATTCCTATGAAAATTCTTTTTCACAATGTTGCAACATTCATTCGTACGGGACGGGCATTCCCGGAAACGCTTTCACAAACAGGGCTCGCAGGTGCTCCTGTACACGCTCGTCCAGCTCCAATTGGTAGAGTGCGCCATTTTCATAGCGCAAAAAGGGAAACGCTCCCAAGCGCAAAGGAGAAACTTCTTTAGTCTCCACATACTCCGGCAAAGTCAGCAGGAAACGGGAAAACGGGTTCGCCTCGTCCTCGGACATATGGACGACTTCAAACAGGTCGGACAGGCCGGGCGTCACAATCAGCTCCAGCAGCTCGCCGCGCTCTGCGACCCAGACCGTAAACGACGATTCCCTCACTTCGCTGCGCGCGTGCCTGCGCATCACCCAGACCGCCTGGCGGACCGTACTCATTAACAGATGCTGCGCGCCTTCTGCCCCATGTGCCTCAACCATCCGCCTGTAGCGGAAAACAAAGGCCAGCCCTTCTTCTGCAAGCACAGCGTCGGGCAAGGAAAGCGCCGGGATGCTGAGCGTCTCCTCCTCGCGCACCTGCGCCTCCTGCGGTATGGCTTCGCTTCTCCCCTCGAACAGCGAGCGAATCATTTCCCGGGTGCGCTCAACCTCTGCTGTGGAAAACGAAATGGCCTCGGAGTATATGTGCGTCAGCTCGCCTCCCTCGTAAGCCAAATAGTGCAAAAAGGTGCGCGGCTGCTCCAGCATTTTCAGCGCCATGCCCCGCTGCTCCGCCTGCCGGATGTCAAAAGTGAGCGGAAAGCCGAGCGGCTGCAGCGGATCGGACAAAGTCCAGATCACGCCGAGCAGCTTTCCCTGGTACGTCTTGAATTCGACGGAGACAGCATCGCGCGTCTGCTCGACGAAGGCGTCCACCGATTCAAACACCAGGTACAGCTCGACTTCGCCCTGCCCGTTCAACCGGGCAAAATAGGGCAGCCCGGCCTCGCTCGCAAGCTCGTACAAATCACGGTACGCGCTCTTGTCGAGCACCTCGCCCTGCGTCGCCGCCTCGGGCGATCGCAGGGCACGGTCCGGGCTGAGCACAGGATAAAAGTCCTCACTCATCCGGTTGCTCCCCCTGTTTTGCCCACGCCTGCATCAGCGGCCAGCCATCCATCTGCGCGAGCAGCGCACGGTCCGTCGCATCAATGTGCACAGGCGTGATGGCGATATAATCATGCTTCACGAGGTCGTAGTCAAACGGCTCGGCAATCGGCATGACTTGCGGATACTCGCGTGTCAAAAAGTACCCTTCCGCTTCCTCGCTGTACTTGTCTTCATAATGATGCAGCGAAAGCGTGGCCGGGACGATGCCTTTCACCTGCGCCAACGGAACGTGCGGGATGTTGACGTTCCAGAAAACTTCCGGGGGCAGCTCGCCTTTTACTGCCCGTTCGCTGAACTCTTTCACCAGCGGCTCAATCATCTGCACGACATCGCCGTAATTTTCCTGGTCATACCAGTTATCGTAGGACAGGGCTACGCCAGGAACGCCCAAAATGACCGCTTCCCGCGCCCCGCTGCACGTGCCGGAGTAATAAATGTCACGCCCCAGATTCGTTCCGACATTGATTCCGGAAAAGACGATATCCGGTTTTTCGTCCGCGGCAAACAGCAAATGGTACGCCGCCTTGACGCAGTCGGCCGGATTGCCGTTCACGGCCCACGCTTTGACGGGAAGACCGTAAAAGTCGCGTTTTTCCGGTGCCAGTGCGGTACGATAGGTTACCCCATGACCGACACCGCTTTTTTCTTCAACGGGAGCCACCACAAAGATTTCCGCTTGGTCCAGTACGAGCAGTGCTTCCACCAATCGCTTGATGCCCAGGGCATCAATGCCGTCGTCATTCGTCACTAAAATTCGCAACACAAGATCTCCTCCTTTATCGTGGCGCCCATCTTCACTTGCACGTGGCTTCCTTTTATTGTACTTTAGAAAGCTTTGCCAAGCCAAGCTTCCAGAAGCTTCCGGTCGAGAGCGCCGCCTCTTTGCCTATTAGAAAACTTGGCTGCGCCAAGCTTTTGGCGCAGCCTTCGTTGCCCTTATACTTATCTGTATGAAAAAAAAAGGCCCCAACGACGGGGGCCTTGCCTATTCACCGACAATGTCCTTCCAGCGGTCGCGCCAGGCAATGCCTTCGCGAATCCACTCCTCAACCTGCGCCTGCTTCTCCTCCGAGATGCCAATCAGGCAGGCGATCCGCGCGATTTCCTTCGTCTCCGACGGCGACAGCTTCCGGTCGATCAAAGCCATGTGATACAGCTTGCGCATCATCACGAGCTTCTCGCTTTGGCTCATGTCAACCAGATCCTCCACAATCGTCTCCGGGCGCTTCGGATAGTCGATGTCATCCATTAAAATTTGCCGTTCTTTCAAGGTAAAATGTTCCGAATTGACGATGTCATGAATGCGATCCACTTCTCTTGAACCTATATAACCGTCGGCATGCCCAACGCAAATCATCAAACGAATGGAGGCAAACAAAATATGTTTGTCCTTTTCTGTTCTCGTATACAACGTGCGGTTCCTCCTCCGAGCTTAAGTAACAAACGATAATATCTACATCTAATAATACGATGAAAGAGGAAAGCGGTTTCATACGATTATGTGACAAATTTATGCTACTCTCTCAAAAAAACGGACCGAAAGTCAATCCAGCCGTATGCGTCAAGGCTTACCCCCGACAATCGCGGGTGCGCGATCATCTCGATGCGGTTCGCGTACAGCGGAACAAACAGATGGCGGGCCTTCAGCCTGTCCATGATCGCGCGCACGACAGCCTGCCGCTCCTCTGTCGTTGTAGTTTGCCCCATCTGGCGAATCAGTTGCTCGACCTCCGCTTTTGTCCGCTCGTCCAGGTGGTGCGTAATGCTCAGCGCCTCTGCCCGCAAAAATTCAACGAGCGACAGCTCTGTGCGTTCATCCGCATTGGCGCTGTCCACGACCAGGTCGGCTGCCTGCAGCACGGCAGGTTGGGCCAGCTCTTCAGGCGACGCGTAGCGGATTTCGATGACGATGCCGTATTCCTTCGCCTTTTCCCTGATCCACTCGGCATCCTCCACGTGGTCCGCATCTGGGTAGGTGTACAGGGCAAGCTTCTCCCCGCGGTAGCCGCTGGCTGCAATCAAGCGCGCGGCCTCTTTGGCATCGGGCAGACGTGTATCCTGCTGCATCCGTTCTCCCCATACCTCAGCCTGCTCTCTTCCGCCTTGCAGCGCCGCTCTCAGCGCTGCGCCAGATAGCATGCTGGCGACCAAAGCGCGGAACGCATCGTCTGCGAGCGGCCCTTTTTTGGCTGCATTCAGGCTGACGTATTGAAAGCATTGCTCCTGGCGGACGACGTCTCTCCAGGAGGCATCTGCCAGCTCATAGGCCGGATGCGCTTTGTCCACGACCAGCATGCTCTCCTCGGTCAGCTCCGGCTGGCGCATCCCAGGGACGCACCAAAGTTCAATCCGGTCCAAAAACGGCCGCCCGGCAAAGTACGGCGCAAACGCTTCGAGCACGAGCATGGAGTCGTCATGGCGCACAACCCGAAACGGCCCTGTCCCTGCCGGAAGCCGGGCGAATTGCTCTCCCATCTGCTCGGCATAATCGCGCGGAACGATCGCCATCTGCTCTCTGCTCAGCGCTTGCAAAAACAGCTCATCCCGCTGCTTCAGCCTGATCGTCACCACATAGTCATCGCGGACGTCCACCGCCGCAATCGAGCGGGCAAGCCAGCGGTGCTTGAACGATTGCTGCATCAGGCGCAGCAGGGAAAAACGCACATCGTCAGCCGTCAGCGTGCGGCCATGATGAAACAGCACCCCTTTTCGCAAATAAAACGTCCAGCGCGTCCCGTCCTCATCCGCCTCCCAGTAAAAGGCGAGATGCGGCTCCACCCGCTTCGTGGCCGGATCGAAACGGACCAGCGTATCGAACAAATGCTTGACCAAATGCGTCTGCGAGCGCAGCAACACGTGGATCGGGTCCAGCCCTGCAAACGGTCGGTCGAAAAAAAGACGCAATGTATCCACTCGGCCACTACTACCCTTTTCCCGGGTAATCCGCGCTCCAAACTGGATATTCATCCAGCGGGAAAAATGTTGGGCAAAAGTCGGCCAAGCCTGCCCGTATTGCTCCAACAGCTCCTGCGAAGCGCGAATCTCGCCGGTTTGGACGAGCTCCTTGGCCACAGACAGCAGCAAGTCTGCCGGGTCGAGGACGAGCGTCAGCACCGAACGGTTCCCTCTCCCTCGTCCCGGCTGCCAGAGCAGCCAGCCGCGCGCCTGCATCTTTTTCAGGGTCAGCGTAGCGTTGCGCAACGTACAACACAAGATCGCCGCGACCTCTGCCAATGTAATGTCCAGCGGCCGACCAAACGCTTCCTTTGGCCTGGCCGCGCATAAACGAATGTACTGTTCAACAAGCTGCACGAGATTCACCACCGATTTCGCCAAAAAACATGAAAAAATGCTTCTCCTAATCCTACGCTTTTTCTCCTGACTGCGCCAGCTTACAATTCTCGAAAGAAACAAAGCCAAACCGAAAAAAACCGGAGAAAGGACACACACTTATGAATCTGTTACTCGCTTCCCTTGCCCGTTTTCTTGCTGCGTATCCGCCCTTGCTGTGGGTCCGCCTGTTCGGGGAAACGCTCACGTCCCTGTCTAGCACGATGATCGCTCCGTTTCTGGTCCTGTACTTGAGCGAAAACGTCAGCGGCTCCGTCACCGTGACCATGCTGGTGATTGGCTTGCAGCCCTTTTCCGAGATTGTTCTGACCTTGTTTGCAGGCGGGTTGACGGACCGGATTCGCCGCAAAACGATCATGCTTGCAGCGCTGCTCATCCAAGGCTTCGCCATGCTCGGAATGGCCTTTGCGGATTCTATCGCAGCTTTCGCGGTGCTGTACATCATCAATGGCGCTGGCCGCTCCCTGTTCATCCCGGCAAGCCGCGCCCATCTGGCCGACGCGATTTTGCCCGCGCAGATGGCGAGCGCCTTTGCGCTATTGAATACGTCCAGCAGCATCGGGGCGGCGATCGGCCCGCTCATCGGGGTCATTTTGTACCAGTACGATCCCGCCATGGCGTTTTTGCTCACCGCTATCTCGCTCTTGCTCTACGCGATTGCCGTCTGGTGGAAAATTCCGCAAACCCCGCTGCCTGACCTGCCTGCCCAAGCCGGAGAAAACGCCCGTAGCGGCAAGCGCGAAAGCTGGCAAGCGTATCGCCCGGCACTCGCAATCATGACGCTGTCGCTGCCGATCAGCCTGTTTTACGCGCAAACCGAGACGAATTTGCAGTTGCACCTGAAACATACACTGCCTGACTACTTGCACGCACTTGCGCTGCTCATTGCCGTCAAAGGCGTCCTGCTTATTTTGTTCGAATTTCTGCTGGTCAAATGGACCCAGCATCTGCCTGCCCGCCTGCTGATTACTGGCGCGTACGGCTGCTTCATGCTCGTCTCGCTTGGCTATGCCTACATCGACTACTTGCCGCTTTTGCTCGCCATGCAAGTGCTGCTCGTCATCGGCGAAAGCGTCGGCCTGACACAGCTTTTGGCTTTTGTCACACGCATTTCCCCGCCTTCCATGCGCGGACGGTACTTTGCCATCACCGGAACGCATTGGGACATTTCCCGCACGTTCGGTCCGTATCTCGGCAGCCTTGTTTTGCTGCACAATGGCGGTGCGCTTCTGTTCACCCTTGTCGCCGTCATTTTGGCGATTGGAGCGTGGGCGATGCACCACTATTTGCGCAGCAAAGAAAAAGCCCTCCCGCATGCGCAGGAAGGCTGATAAAAAGCGTCAGGTCAACAGGAAGCGGTCTTCGCTGAAGCTCTCGCCGCCACGGGCTGCTTCGAACGCGCGAAGCAAATCCTGCGGCTTCATCGTCCGCTTCTTCTCGTCCGGAATGTCGAGAATGATGCCGCCATCGTGCAGCATCAGCAGGCGGTTCCCCATGTTCAACGCTTGCTCCATATTGTGCGTGACCATGATCGTCGTCAGCTTGTGGCGCGCGACGATCTTGTCGGTCAGCTCCACGATGAGCTGCGCCCGCTTCGGGTCCAACGCCGCTGTATGCTCGTCCAGCAGCAAAATTTTCGGTTCCGTAAAAGTAGCCATCAACAGGCTGAGCGCCTGGCGCTGACCGCCGGAGAGAAATCCGACTTTTGTCTTCAAACGGTTTTCCAGCCCCTGGTCAAGCTGCTTGAGTTGCTCGCGGAACAGCTCGCGCTTGTGGTTGTTCACCCCGAAGCCGAGTGTGCGGCGGCGGCCGCGGCCGAGCGCAATCGCCAGGTTTTCTTCAATCGTCATGTTCGGCGCAGTACCCGCCATCGGGTCCTGGAACACCCGCCCGATCAGCTCGGCGCGCTGGTGCTCGCCGAGGCGCGTCACGTCCTTGCCGTCAATCGTGATCGTTCCGCTATCCGGGAACAGCCCGCCGGAGATCATGTTCATCATTGTCGATTTTCCGGCCCCGTTGCTGCCGATCACGGTGATGAACTCTCCGCGCTTGACGTGCAGGTTGACGTTGCGCAGGGCGATTTTTTCGTTCACCGTGCCTGCGTTGAACACTTTGTTGACGTTCGAAATTTTAAGCATGTCCGTTTCCTCCCCTTGCCGTGCGTACCGCTTGCTTTCTCCAGATGCCTTTGGCAACGGTCGGGACGGTCAGTGCCACGATCACGATCAAAGCGGTAATCAGCTTCATGTCCGACGGATTCAGCCCTGCTTGCAAAGCCAATGCGATCACCAGACGGTACACGATCGAGCCGAGAATGACGGCGAGCGTGACTCTGAAAATGGAGGAGCTGCCAAACAGCACTTCCCCGACAATAACAGAAGCAAGACCAATCACGATCATCCCGATCCCCATGCCGACGTCGGCAAAGCCCTGGTACTGGGCAACCCATGCGCCAGATACCGCTACCAGACCGTTGGACAGCGCCAGACCGATAATGGTCGTCGTATCGGTGTTGACACCGAAGCTGCGAATCATCTTCGGATTGTCGCCCGTCGCGCGCAGGTCGAGGCCAAGATCGGTGTGCAGGAACCAGTCGATTACCAGCTTGAGCAGCAAAATCCCGACGATAAACACGACGGACACGCCTGTCAGCAAAGTGACTCCGTTTACTGTCAAATTCGGAATGCCCAAGTCTTTTACATAGGTGAACAACGTATCTTCACGAAGCAAAGGCAAGTTTGCCTTCCCCATGATCCGCAGGTTGATCGAATAAAGGGCGATCATCGTCAAAATCCCTGCCAGCAGTGCGTTGACCTTCCCTTTTGTATGCAAAACGCCGGTAAATGCCCCTGCCAGGCCTCCGACGACGAACGCCAAGAGGGTAGCCAGGTACGGGTTGGTTCCATCGATGATAAACTTGGCTGCGATCGCGCCGCCCAGGGCAAAGCTGCCATCTACCGTCAAGTCAGGTACGTTCAGAATGCGAAAGGTCAAATACACGCCCAGAGCTAAAATTCCAAATAGCAAGCCCTGCTCGATGGCTCCCATTATTGCCAAATTCATAGAAGAAATCCTCCTGTTGCTGCGTTTATTACTCGATCACTTCGCCTGCGCGGTCCAGCATGGATTGCGGAATGGTCACTCCCATTTTCTCCGCAGCTTTTTTGTTCAAGACGAGTTTCATGTCTGCTTGCATCTCAACCGCCATGTCAGCCGGCTTCGCTTCGCCCTTCAAAATTTTCACGGCCATGTCCGCAGTTTGCTCGCCCAATTTGGTGTAGTCGATGCCGTAAGTGGCAATCGCCCCGCTCTTCACGGAGTTTTCCTCGCCTGCGATCACCGGAATTTTTTGCGCTTCCGCTACGCCCAGTACAGCCGCGATGGACGATACGACCATGTTGTCGGTCGGCACGTAGAACGCATCGACTTTGCCTACCATCGACTCGGCCGCTTGCTTCACTTCTGTCGCGCTCGTGATTGCCGCTTCCTGGATGGTCAGGCCGAGCTTGTCCGCAACCGCTTTGGCTGCGTCTACCTGTACCTTGGAGTTTACTTCACCCGAGCTGTAGATGACGCCTACCGACTTCGCGTCCGCTTTCAGCTCCTTTACCAGCTTGAGCTGCTCTTCGACCGGGTTCATGTCGGAAGTACCTGTCACGTTCGCGCCTGGCTGCTCCATTGATTTTACCAGACCAGCCTCGACCGGGTCAGTAACTGCCGTAAACAAAATCGGAATTTCTTTGCTCGTCTGCGCTGCTGCCTGCGCGGTTGGAGTGGCGATCGCCAGCACGAGGTCTACTTTGTCCGCCTCGAATTTTTGCGCGATGGAAATCGCTGTGTCCATGCTCGCCTGCGCCGATTTCACGTCAATTTTCACTTGCTTGCCGTCTTCGTAGCCGTTTTTCGCAAGCTGCGCCACAAATCCTTCACGCGCTGCATCCAAGGCAGGGTGCTCTACGAATTGGGAAATGCCAATCGTAAACTGCTTGTTCTCAGCAGAAGGCGCCGGCTGATTCGCAACAGGGGTTTCCTGCCCGTTGTTCGCCGGAGTAGCGCTTTGCTGTCCACATGCGGTAACAGACAAAAGCAGCAAAGGAAATAAAATACTCTGAATTTTTCTGATAGTCTTTTTTTGTTTAACCATGCGATAAATACCCCCTTGAAAAATTTTTACTAATTTTAACACGGATAAAACAGTTTTAAAAGAATAAAAAGAGAGCTTGACGCTCTCTTTTTACTTGATGATTTCTTTCGCCTGCTGTTTGAGTGCCTCAGAAATCGTGAGACCAAACTTCCCGGCAGCCGTTTCATTGATGTACAGGTCGGCCTGCTTTGAAATTTCGACTGGAGTGTCGGCGACCGCTTGTCCTTTCAGGACGCGGGCAGCCATCTCTCCTGTTTGTTTGCCAATCAGGTAGTAATCGATTCCGTACGTGGCGACTGCGCCGCGTTTGACGGTGTCGGTGTCAGAAGCGAAGACAGGAATCTTGTTCGCTTCCGCTGCTCCCAGTACGGCCTCAAACGAAGACACGACGGTGTTGTCAATCGGAATGAACATGGCGTCTGCTTTTCCAGCAAGTCCCTGAGCTGCCAGTTGCACCTCGGAGAGCTGGGAAATGCCCGCCTTGACGATTTCTACGCCTTCTTTGCTCGCTGCTTCTTCCAGTTCTTTTACCTGAACCTCCGAATTTACTTCAGAGGTGGTGTAGATGACGCCCAGCTTTTTCAACTGTGGCAGGAAGGTTTTGACCAGCTTCAATTGCTGTTCCATGGATACTTTGTCGCTCGTACCGGTCACGTTTTTGTCCGGTTTTTCCAGACTGCTGACCAGTTGAGCCGAGATCGGGTCTGTTACGGAACTGAACACAACAGGTTTGTCGGCAATCGCCTTGGCTGCAGCCTGAGCGGACGGGGTAGCGATCGCTACGACCAAATCCTTTTTGTCTCCGGCGTACTTTTGCGCAATTGATACCGTGTTGTTCATATCGCCATGGGCGTTCTGGTAGTCAACCTCCAGATTTTTGCCCTCTTCGTAGCCGGATTCCTTCAAGCCATCCAAAATTCCTTGATGAATCGCATCCAGTGCCGGATGCTCTACGAATTGCGTCAGGCCAATTTTCACGGTTTGCTCCTGGCCGGAATTAGCCGTGGTAGCCTCACTTTGTCCACCTGTTTGATTTCCACATGCTGCCAAAGAAAAGGCCAGCAATGTGGTCAGTACCATACTGACTGCTCGTCTCATCTGTACTTCCTCCTCTAAGCTCTGCTCTCTTAGCCACTGACCACCCTCCGGCGGCCGGGCCTTTTTGCATTTGTGCAACTTGTGTCCCATTATAGCATATTATTGCGTCCTGAAAAGCTTTTTTCATCAATCTTTCGTACCGATTTCTTCCTCGACGTTCGCCAGTTTTTTGACAAAAACTCTGGTAATCCGGTAATGATCGACTTCCCCGACCACGAACTCGTACTTGCCTTCGCGCACCCGGTCGCCCACGCGCGGCGGGTGGTCAATCTGCATGTAAATCCAGCCGGCAAGCGTATCCACCTCGCTTGATTCCAGATCAATGTCCAGGTAGTCGCCCACTTCCTCCAGGAGCATCCGGCCGTCGAGCGACAAAATCCCGTCGTTTTTCTCGACTTCCGGGCGCTCATCGTCAAACTCGTCCTGGATGTCTCCGACGATTTCTTCCATAATATCTTCAAGCGTGACCAGCCCCGCTGTCCCGCCGTACTCGTCAATGATGATCGCCAGTTGTCCCCGCTGTTTTTGCAGCATCGTCAAAAGACGGCTGATCGAGATCGTCTCGGGCACAGTCAGGATCGGGCGCATCAGCGTCTGCAAATCTTTGTGCTCGCCCTCCAACAGACCCGTCAGCAAATCTTTGATGTGCAAGCTCCCCACGACGTGATCCTTGTCACCGTCCACGACCGGATAGCGGGTAAAACGGCCGTTTTGCACCAGCCGGACGTTTTCCTCGAACGGATCGCGCAAGTTCAGCACCACCATGTCTGTGCGCGGAACCATGATTTCTCGGGCCATCGTCTCGGAAAAGTCGAAGATGTTGTCGACGAGCATCAGCTCGGTTTGGTCGATCAGCCCGCTTTTGTGGCTTTCGTTGACGAGAATGCGGATTTCTTCTTCGGTATGCGCTTCCTGATGCGGCTCCATCGAAATGTGAAACAGCGCGAGAAAGCGGCTGGCCGACCAGTTCAAGAGCGCAATGAACGGATACATGATTTTGTGAAACAGTTGAATCGGCCGGGCCACAGCCAGCACGACCATTTCCGTGCGCTGGATCGCCAACGTTTTCGGTGCCAGCTCCCCCAGTACAATGTGCAGAAAGGTAATGACCGAAAACGCGATAATAAAGGAAATGCTGCTCACCAGCGTCTCGTTGAGCTGAAAATAGCGAAAAACGGGATGCAGCAGATGAGCCACCGCAGGCTCGCCCAGCCAGCCAAGCCCGAGAGACGCCAGCGTGATGCCAAGCTGGCACGCAGACAAATAAGCGTCCAAATTTTGGATGACCTGCTCGACGTTTACGGCGCGCTTGTTCCCTTCCGCCACCAGTTGGGCAATCCTCGATTCCCTCACTTTTACGACGGCAAATTCGGTTGCGACAAAGAACCCGTTGAGGAAAACGAGGATCAAGACCAATCCCAAGTTGAACAAGCTTCCCCACGTTCCCATGCTCCTCGCCTTCCTTTCCGACCATGCTTTGGGATATTGTTTCCCATCCAACCGTAAATGTTACCTGTTCGTTTTTCTTTCTTTTCCGGATTGTGATACCATAGTGCTGATTCATATGCCGTTTGTAACGAGGTGAATCTCTTGTCTTATCGTCCAGACTTGCCGATGATCGTGCAAAGCGATCGCACTATTTTATTGGAAACGCAGCATCCGCAGTTTGCCGAAGCCAGACAGGCCATCAGCGGGTTTTGCGAACTGCTGAAAAGCCCGGAGTACATCCATACGTACCGGATGACGCCGCTGTCGCTCTGGAATGCGGCCGCGAGCGGGATGCAGCCGCACGAGGTGACAGACATCCTCGGCGCGTACAGCAAATACGGCGTGCCGCCAACCATCGTCAAGGAAATCGACGAAACGATGCGCAAATACGGTCTGATCCGGCTCGAACGCCGCGGGGACGACCTCGTTTTACATAGCGACGATCCGCTCGTTCTCACGGAGCTTGCCGCATACAAGTCGATCGCGGCCCTGCTCGAAGACGGCTACGTGCTCAAAAGCTACGCGCGCGGCCTCATCAAGCAGGAGCTGATCCGGTTGGGGCTGCCTGTCCAGGATTTGGCGGGCTATTCGCAAGGCGAGTCGTGCCCGGTCAGCTTGCGGGCGAACAGCGCTGCGGGAAAGCCGTTTGCCTTGCGCCCGTACCAGCAGGAAGCGGTAGACGCCTTTTACCGCGGCGGCTCCGCTCTAGGCGGAAGCGGCGTGCTCGTGCTGCCCTGTGGAGCCGGGAAGACCGTCATTGGCATTGGCGCGATTTCCCAGTTGCAGACTGCTACGCTTATTTTGACGACGAATACGACTTCCGTGCGGCAATGGATCGCCGAGCTGCTGGACAAAACCGATCTTGATCCCGAGCTTGTCGGCGAATACACCGGCGATCACAAGGAAGTAAAGCCGATAACTGTGGCAACTTATCAAATTCTCACATACCGCCCCACCTCTCTGGATGAATTTCCTCATATGAAACTCTTTTCAGAGCGTGACTGGGGGCTTATTATTTACGATGAGGTGCATTTATTGCCTGCACCTGTTTTTCGTGTTACTTCCGGGATTCAGGCGACACGCCGACTGGGCTTGACGGCTACGCTCGTCAGGGAAGACGGCCGGGAAGAAGACGTCTTTACGCTGATCGGGCCGAAAAAGTACGAGGTTCCTTGGAAAGCGATGGAGGATGCGGGCTGGATTGCGGAAGCGCGCTGCCGGGAAATCCGGCTGCCTTTTGAGCCGAAGTGGCGGGAAGCGTATGCGCATGCGACGGCACGGCAAAAGTTCCGGATCGCCGCCGAAAACCCGAAAAAGCTGGACGTTGTCAAAAAGCTGCTGGAGCGCCACGAAGGCGACCGGGTGCTGATTATCGGCCAGTACGTCGACCAACTGGAACAGATGGCGACTGCCCTGCAACTGCCGCTGATTACGGGCAAAGTGCCGGAAAAAGAGCGCGAGACGCTGTATCAACAATTTAAAAAAGGGGAAATCACACGCCTGATCGTCTCCAAGGTGGCCAATTTCGCCGTTGATTTGCCGGACGCCAATGTGGCGATTCAAATCTCGGGCACGTTTGGCTCCCGCCAGGAAGAAGCGCAGCGACTGGGACGAATCTTGCGACCAAAAACCGAAAATAACACCGCTCACTTTTATACACTGGTGACACGCGATACGAGAGAGCAGGAGTTTTCGCTCCACCGTCAGCTTTTTCTCGTCGAGCAAGGCTATCCATACGAAATTATAGAAAACGAGATGCTGGTCTGAAACGTTTCGGAAAAAGCCAGCGTCACATAGAGGGAAGGGAGGCCGGAGATTCAATGCAATCCGACGCCGAAATCATTCAGCGGATTCTTCAGGGCGACATCGAAGGGTATCGCGACCTCATCCAGCGATATCAGCATATGATCTACGTATTCATCTACAAAATGGTGAACAATCGCGCTGATGCGGAGGATCTGACTCAGGAAGTGTTCGTGAAGGCGTATGAGAAGCTGTCCACGTTCCGAGGCGACTCTCAGTTTTCATCCTGGTTACATACGCTTGCTCGCAACAAGAGCATTGACTTTTTACGCAGACGGAAGTTTCACGACTCCGACGAGCAGTTGGCGTATGTGCCGTCCAATACGCGGGACGAGTCTCCGCAAGAATCGCTCATGAACAAGGAGCAGCGCAGGGAGATCGAGGAGGCATTCGCCTTGCTGTCGGATTCCTACCGGGAAGTGATCGTCCTTCGCTGCACGCATGAATATCCGTTCGAAAAAATTGCTACTCTTCTCGGCATCGCCGAGTCTACAGCACGCGTCCGTTACTTGCGCGCTCGCCAAGAACTCGCAAAATTGTTATCACGCAAGGAAGGGGGGCTCGTACATGAACTGCCAGGCATTTAGAAAAGCATGGCTAGATGACACGGATAGCGATATTTTTTCCCATATAGAGACCTGTGAGGATTGTATCGCATGGATCGAAACACAAATGACAACCGAAGAGGAGGTGCAGTTCTTGAAAGAGGTTCCACCGCCTCAAGCGAACCTGGAAGAGAGGATCATGCAGGCCATCTACCAGAACGCCGGACAAGGTGTGCCCCCTCACGCCGCAACCGTCGCTGTGCTTCCACAGCAAGCGGCAGCACCTATGCCCAGCAAGCGTCGGACCAAAGGCTTCCCTTCATTCGCCTGGGTCAGCGCAGCGGCAGTCCTTTTGGCAGTGGGCTTCATCAGCTACCAGCAGCTCCAAGACGGTCAATTCCAGACAGCGTCACAACAGCCCGCAGCAAACCAGGCAGGCGCTGGCACCCAGATCGCGACGCATGCCACCGAAGCGATGCAAATGCAGGACGCTGCTCCGGCATCCTCGCCTGCCTCTGCCCAATCGGCGGCAAATGCCTATGCTAGCAGCGAGCAACCGCTGGCAAAGCAAAACGAGGCAACAGCCAAAGCGTCTCAGCCTGCTTCCCCGGCTACGCCAAACGCCGCTTCGCCATCGGCCAGCCATGAGCTTGCGCTAAATACGCAGGAACCCAAAACAGCAGCACCCCAGACGCAAGCGCCGCAAGCCGAGGGAGAGGCGTCCATAGCTTCCCGCAGCGTTCTGACAGGTTCAGAGGAACAAGGCGCAAACGCCAAGGCAGCCCTGGCAAAAGAGGCAAACGGAGCCGAGAACAACCTGGTCGCCGGGAAAAAAGCCAGAGCCGCCGCAGAAGACCAGCAAGCCTATGGGATTACTGCCATGGGCGAACCGGAAGCCAAACAAGCGAAACAAGCGGAAAGCAGTGACAGCGGCCTTGTAGGGCCGACGCTGGCTATGACAGCCAAGCAGCCGATCACGCTGTCGACCTTCTCGGACACGGATACAGCCGTCCAGGCATCGGATATGCCTGTTCCCGTGCTTGCGCAAAACGCGAACAGCTTTTCCTTGAGCACGATCTCTGTCCAGTACGAATCGGAGACGAGCCAAAAGGTCACGCGCCTCTCAGCGGATTACAAGCGCAACGACGACTGGATTCGCATCGAGGTAGTTCGCAATGCGAAAGGCAAACGCAGCCTGTCGATCCCCGGCACGTTCTCCGCTACCCAGCTCTTTGCCGTAAACGGCGAGCAGGCCATCGCCGTCTCGTTTGACAATCCGGACAAGAAAAGCTCTGTCGCCGAGCACGCCGTTCATTTCAACGCCCAGTCCAATAACCAGTCGCTCTACGTAGTAGTAACCGCCCACGGCATTTCCTTGGACGAATTGATCGAAACTTCCAAGCAGATGACCTGGAAGCCTTAGCCGCAACCGGAAGACGCGTTTCTGGCAGACACGACCTGTCGCATCAGGTGCGTGTCTTTTTTGTTGGCTCGCGCGCGGATTTTGCCCCCACGCGGCATCTAAAAATTCGCCGCGTCCCGCCAGCAACGGCTGAATCGTGACGACTTTTTTTCGCAAAAAAATACGCCGTCTTTTGCCCTGCATCGCAAAAAGACGGCGTTTCTTCTTTATAAGCTACTGAGTCTGGTTTTTCGCCTGGTTCCACTGCTTGATTTGCTCGATAATTTCCCGGATTTGATTGCGCGCAGCCTGGTGCTCCGGCTCGCTACCCCAATGCAGGATGAGCGGCGGCATCGCTTTTGCCATCGTGGTGTACAGGCACCATACTTTTACCATCTCGACGCGCTCCGGCGTCGCTTCACCCGTCAACAGCTCGGTAAACTTGTGCAGCAGTTCATCCAGTTCGGGCACCAGCGCTTCTTTTTTCTCACTCATGGATCATCCCCCGCTTTCCTTTCCTTTTTCATTTCTTGGAACATTGTATGCAAGATTTCTGCCCGGCAAAAGGGAGATTTTTCAGCCCATCGGTTTTGGTGTCAAGAACTGGAGCAGACCGTAGGCGACTGCTGCCGTAAGGATGACGCTCCAGATCACGATGCCAATCGACATCCACCACATCAGTTTGCCTGTCGGTGCGCCGAGCGAAATGCCGATCGCAGCCCCTAGCGGAGCGCCTGTCAACAGCGGAGAAGCCAATCCGAGGCCGATTACGCCGTACTTCTCCCAGATGCGGCCCATCCGGCTCTGGCGCCCTGCTTTTTTCTCCACGCGCTTCATCAGCCAGCTTCTGAGCGAACCGCCCAAATAGATGACAATCCCGGCGCTGGCAATCGCGCCAAGGGCACTGAATATCCCGGTAAGCAACGGAGGCAGTTGCAGCATGAAGCCAATCGGAATCGCTCCCCACAGTTCAAGCATACTCGTCAGTGCAACCGTCCCGCATTTCCATAACATGTCCATAATCTCACGCCAATCTCCTCTCGGTGCCATTCTTGGTCCTTCCATGAAATACGAATGAAACGGAAAAAGGTAGCGTTTTTTTCCAGATCAGGAAGTTACGTCTCTGCGGGTAAAGACGGTGTATGCTACAATCAGCGCCGCGACTGCCCAGATCGTCAGTACAGCCAGCGAGAACGGCAGCGTCATTCCTTTGATCGGAGGCAGCGTGCCATTGAGGTAGTCGGTGAGCTGCAGGTTGACGACAAACAAGTATTTGGACGACTCCCACGACGAAGCCATCTGCGTCAGGATCGTCCCGCTGATGAGCGCCGCCATCATGATGCCCATGCCTGCGGCGGCGCTTGGAATGAGGACGGAGACCATGAACGTAACGGTTCCGACGACGATGCAAACAAACCAGCCGAGCCCATACTGCATGAGCAGAAATTGCCACTGCGGCAGCATGAACGCTCCCGACGTCACAAGCTCCCCGCCTGTCACCTCGAAGCCTGTGAGAATCGGCAAGTCCCAGCCGGAATAGCCAAACACGACACCCGACAGCAAGTAGGCCAAGATGAGCGTCATCAGTACCGTAAGCGAGGTGAACAGCAACAGCGTGATGTACTTGCTGGTCAGCACCTTCCAGCGCCGCACGGGTCTGGTCAAAAGCAGCTTGATCGTCCCTTCGCTAAACTCGGCCGACACGATATCGACCGCCAGCACGACGATAATCATCGGCAAAAACATGGAGATCGCCTGATCCATGAAGCCGCGGGCAAATGTCGGGCCTCCGGGCGCCATCGGATTGATATTGTGGTCGAGGTAATACTGCTGCTGCTGAATCCGGATTTTGATAAAATCGCGCCATTCTTCCGGTAGACGGCTGGACGCGAGCCGGTTTTGCATGTCGACGATCTGCTGGGTCAAGAGCGGCCGCCAGTCCGTCGTGCCCATCCGCTCCTGAGCCGTCACGACCGAGCGGTACTGGGCGTATGTAAAAATCGGGATCAGAATGGCCAGGATGAGCACGACCACGAGAAAGCGGCGGCGGCGCAGCAATTTGACGGTTTCGTTTTGGACGAGGCCCAGCATGCTTTGATTCATTTCTCTTCCCCTCCCCCTGTCAGCGTCAGGAACAAGTCTTCCAGCGTCACGGTTTTCGTGGCAATCCCGATTACCGGGACTCCCGCCTGCACCAGCTTCTGGTTGACTTCGCCTACCCGCTCCATATCCATCCGCGTCTTCACGCTTTCCTCCCCGACCGCCAAAATATCCGTCACGGCGTTGTGCCCGCGCAATACATCCAGCGCTTTTGGCAGGTGGGCGTGCGGGATCGTCCATTCCACCTGGTCGGCAAACTGCTCCATCAACTCGCGCACTAGTCCGACCGAAATGACTTTTCCCTGGTTGATAATCGCCACCCGGTCGCACATCATCTCGATCTCGCTGAGCAGGTGGCTGGAAATGAAGACCGCAAGCCCCTCCTCCTCGGCCAGACGGCGAATGAACTGGCGCAGCTCGCGAATCCCTGCCGGGTCAAGCCCGTTTGTCGGTTCGTCGAGAATCAAGATTTTCGGCCGGTGCAGCAGCGCTTGCGCGATCCCCAGCCGCTGCCGCATCCCGAGCGAATACGTTTTGACTTTGTCGTCAATCGCCCGTTCCAGGTCGACGAAGCGGACGATTTCTTCGATCCGCTCCTGCGTAATCCCTCCGCTCATGCGGGCAAACTGCTCCAGGTTTTCCCTGCCTGTCAAAAATTTGTACAGCTCGGGATTTTCCACGATGCAGCCGACTTGCGCAATCGCCTCCGGGAAGTTCTCCGAGAGCGATATCCCGCCGATGCGGATATCTCCCCCGTCTGCTTTAGCCAGACCGACCAGCATGCGAATAGTCGTCGTCTTGCCCGCGCCGTTCGGCCCCAAAAAGCCAAACACTTCGCCAGCGAGCACGTCGAATGTAATATCGTGAATAATCTGCTTTTTGCCGATCGTTTTTTGCAATCGCGATACTGCGAGGACTGTGTCGCCCAAGGTGCGCCCTCCTGTCTTTGTTCCGCTTCCCGCAACTGACGGCAGCGATTCGTTTATGGTACACTGGCATAAGATGTCCCACCACATTATACCATGTCTACCCACTTCCCATCGAATAGGAGGATAGCCGATGCGCACATCCGGCAAACTTCTCTGGCGCACTACAGGGTTGTTGTCGCTTCTGTCCTTTTTATTGTTTGCCGCAGGCTTTGTCCTGGCGATGAACCCGCAGCAGTTGGCCCCGACCACGGGAGCGCCACCTGTGGAAACCGAGGAACCGCCTGCCCCTTTGCCAAAAGAAGGCGTCCACAAAGTCGTCGCGCTCGGAGACTCGCTCACCCGCGGCGCTGGCGATGCGAACGGCCAAGGCTATGTCGGGCTCGTCCGGCAAGCGCTGGAAAAAAAGGCGGGCCACCCGATTACGTTTACGAATCTCGCCATTAACGGGCAAGAGTCGTCCGACCTGCTCAAGCAAATGTCCGAAGCGCAAGTCAAAACGCTGCTCGCCGAGGCCGATCTGATCCTTTTCACCATCGGCGGCAACGACTTGTTCAGGCAAACGGGCGGGCTCTACACGATCGACAAAGAAAAAGTGGCCGCAGCCACGGACAGGCTTGCGACCAACTACGAGGAAATCATCCGGCAAATTCGCCAGTTGAACAGCAAAGCGACGATTGTTTACACGTCGTTGTACAACCCTTTTGGCAATACGGAAGCGGCTGTCGATACGGTGCAGCCCGTTCTGGACTGGAACAGCACGGCCTCCGCGATTGCCTCCCGCTATCCGCAGGTGTTCGTCGTACCGACGTATGACATGTTCCTGCGCAAAGAGCAGGCGTATTTGTACACCGATCATTTTCACCCGAATGCAGAGGGCTATGCCCGCATCGCGGAGCGCATTTTGCAGGCGCTAGAGTGATTCTGCCCTGCTCTGATTGAGCGACTTGCCGTGGGTAGCGAAGTACACCCGTTGGCCCGCCCACTGGAATGCGCTGCTCACCATGGAAAACGCCGCTACGGTCAAGAACAGTGTCGTGCCGCCGTAAAGCCCGAGCAGCAGGCCGCCCATCCACGGGCCGATGAACTGTCCGAGGTTGCTGAAGCTTTTCGCGCCGTAATAGCTGCCGCGCATTCCTTCCGGGGCCATGCGGTCAATCAGGACGTCACCTGCGGTAAAGGTCAAGATTTCCCCAAACGTAAACAGCACCATCCCGATAATAAAGACGATCCAGGAGTTGGCGTAGGCAAAGCCGACGTCGCCCAGCGCATACATGACGTTTCCCACCACAATGGCGGTGAGAGGCGTCTTTTTTTCGGCCCATCGGGTCAGCGGCATCTGCATGAGCACGACCACGACAGCGTTGACGCTCATCAGGATGGCAAACAGTTCTGCGCCGGACGCAACGGTCATTTCCGTGAACTTGGCGAGGGTAGACGACATCTGCGAATAGCCGATCGCGCCCAGCACGCCTGCGACCATGTAGTAGCGAAACGCCTTGTCGTGCACGATCACGCTGAAGGCCCGCCCAAAGGTGACCGTCTCTTTCTTTTGCCCTTCAATTTGTTTGATCCCGAACTTGTTCAACAGCCCTTGCAAGCTGATGACGTACACGAGGTAAATGAGCGCGGTAATCAGAAACGGCAGGGCGACGGACGTCTTCGCCAGCACGGCGCCTGCGATCGGGCCAACTGCGACCCCGACGTTGATCGCGGTGTAGCGCAGGCCGAATACCCGGAAGCGTTTCTCAGGCGGCGTCACGTCTGCCATCAGCGCCTGCGACACCGGCTCGTAAAACGAGCGACAGAGCCCGCCTGCCATGTTGAGCAAAAGCAAAATCAGCGGGTTTTTGCTGAGCGCAAACCCGACGAATACGAGCGTCCAGACGTACAGCGCCCCCAGCATGACCCGTCTGCGGCCGATCCGGTCGGACAGCGTCCCGGCAATGAAGCCGCCAATCGTTCCGGCGAGCGGCCCGGCCCCGATGGTCAGGCCGATCATTGCCAGGTCCATATCGGTTTGGTTGGATAAGTATAAAAACAAAAACGGCATGCTCATCGAGCTGGCAGCCCTGACGAACACGGTCCCGACGACCAGCGACCAGACGATCGGGTGGTACTCTTGCATACGTGATTTGATCCAGCTCATTGTCTCTCTCCCCGCAACTGTTCTGCTTCGTCCTGCCTACCAGAACAGATGCTCTGTGATGTTCCTATTGTAGTGAGCCGTCTATCGTTCGTCAATGAGCATTCGAAATTTTTGGATTATGAAAAATTTCTATGAGGCTTATCGAAATTTCGATAGCTTGAAAAATGTTTGGCGTGGCTGGAGTATCTTTTTCCCGCCTGCAAGCAAAAAAACCGGGAGCATCCCGGTTTTACTCTACAATCTTTCTATAATCAATAAGTTCTCCCTTGTCGTTCCACTTCACGGCCCGGTAGACATTATCGTGGTAAAAGGTGAACCACGCCTCTTGGCGGATGCCGCCGTGAATCCATTCTTCCTTGGCGAAGATCGAGGTCATCGGGTAGTCGTCGTAAGCCATGACCCACAGCGGATTTTGGTGGGCGTGCGTCGGCATGATATCGGCGAGGTGCAACAACAGGTGGCCTTGGCTTTCCATGCGGACGATGGCATGTCCCTGGCTGTGGCCGCCTGTGTGGTGCAGGGTAATGCCGGGAACGACCTCGAAAGTGGCGCCGTACGTCTGCACCTGCGACTCGATGGGACGCCAGTTGTCCTCCCAGTATGTATTGCGCGAACGGATGTTGGGCTCTCGCATCTCGGCCCACTCCTGCTCCTGCACGTAGATCACTGCGTTCGGAAACGTGGAAAAAAGCTGGCCGTCCCGCACCGAGACGAGGCCATTCGCATGATCGTAGTGCATGTGCGTCATGATGACGATGTCGATGTCAGCAGGCGTCAAGCCTTTTGCCGCCAGCCCTTCCTGGACTTGCGATTCTTCCACCAGCCCAAAGTTGCGCTTCTGCTTCTCCGTCAGTCGGTCTTTGCCGATACCGGACTCGATCAGGATGCGTTTTCCGAAAGCTTGTACCAAAATCGGGTCCGCTCGCAGCGGAATCTGGTTCAAATCGTTCGGAGGGTAGCGTTTGCTCCAGAGCGGCTTGGGAACCACCCCAAACATCGCGCCTCCATCGAGCTGTGTCAGACCGCCTTTGAGCCATGCCAATTGCAGCTCGCCTACTTGCCATTCGTTACCTGCCAATTCATCCAGCCTCCTCGCCTGCATTTTCTGTAAAGAAAAAAAGCGAAAAGCACCCCGCCAAGGGTGCCTTACTGCTTCTCTGCCACACTCACGGTTCTGGTCGCAGGGGCGATTTCCAGCAGGAGCTCGCTCGATACGGCCTGAACGGTAACATCCGAGTCGGAACGTCTATGATGAAGCACGAGTTGAGCAACCTTTTCATTTTCGCGGTACATACTGATTAATGTCTGAAGTGGGTTTGCACTACCACCTGCAATCATCTTAAACCCCGGGGCAATCGTAAACGTCCATCCCTCCACCTCTACTACCTGCGCAGTGGAGTACAGGAAGTAACGCTTTCCTAAAAGAATGCTATTGTGGTTCATCAAGGCGAAAGCCCCCAATCACATGAATTTAAACAGTATGCCTTCATTGTGCAAGAATTTAAGTATGTTGAAAAGCGATTCGACAAAAGTTCCGAAAAGACGACATCTTTTTCTCATCATACACGATCCAGCCTATTTTCGGAATAGAAAATCTTTTGCGAACATCAAATCGCTCTGCCAACCTGTGCCCCTTCCAGGATCGCCCGCTTGGCGTCCAGCTCTCCCGCCTCTTTTGCCCCGCCGATCAGATGAACCGGGAGGCGGTTCGTCAGTGCGTGATACAGCGATTGGTTCGGCGTAGCGCCAGCCGCGATAATCACCGTATCGGCAGGCACGAGCTGCTCTTCGTCGTTTACGCTGATGTACACCCCTTCCGGAGCGATTCGCTTGTACTCGATCTGGGTCAGCATCTCCACGCCTCTTTGCTTTAATTGCGCCAATGTCGCCCAGCGGGTCGTTTTGCCCAAGCCGCTGCCGACATGCTTGCCTCTGCGCAGCATGAACACTTTTCGCTTGCTCGCTTGCAACCTGTGAATCGTCTGTTCGTCCACGATCCGGTAGGAGAGCAAATACTCCGCCGTTTGCGCGGAAATGACTTCATTGTGGACGAGCAAATGCGACAAGTCACAGGCGATTCCCCCTGCTCCCACAATCGCCACCTTGTTTCCGACCTTCGCCTTTTGCTCGAACACTTCGTTGTACATGACGACATGCCCAAGCTCCCGGCCAGGAATCTCCGGCACGCGCGGGACGACTCCCGTGGCGATGACAACTTCCGCAAAGCCTTCCGCCACCAGCGCATCCGCCTCTGCTTCCGTCCCCAGCCTGATCTCTACGCCCAGCCGCGCAAGCTGCGTGCGATAGTAGCGCAGCGTTTCGTTGAATTCCGCTTTGCCCGGCACTTGCCGCGCGTAGTTGAGCTGGCCGCCAATCCGCGTTTGTTTTTCGAACAGGACGACCTCGTGCCCGCGCTCTGCCAGCACGCGCGCCGCCTCCAAGCCCGCGGGACCCGCGCCCACGACCGCCACCTTTTTCCGAACTCCCGCCGGAACAATCGCCCATTCCGCCTCTCTGCCGACCTGCGGATTGACCAGACAGGAAGCCACTTTGCCGTCAAAAATATGGTCGAGGCAAGCCTGGTTGCAGGCAATGCACGTGTTGACCTCGTCATACCGTCCTTCCACGCTCTTCGCCACGATTTGCGGGTCTGCCAAAAAAGGCCGGGCCATGGAGACGAGATCGCAATGCCCTTCCCGCAAAATTTCTTCGGCATGGCGCACATCGTTAATCCGGTTGCTGGCGATCACCGGGATGCTGACAGCCTGCTTGACCTGCCGGGCGACCCACACGTACGCTCCGCGCGGGACCATCATCGAAATCGTCGGTACTTTCGACTCGTGCCAGCCGATTCCGATGTTGAGCGCATTCACGCCTGCGTCCTCCAGCATGCGGGCGAATTGCAACGTCTCCTCCATGCTCGTGCTGTCCGGAATCAGATCGAGCCCGGACATCCGAAACACGACAGGAAAATCAGGCCCAACCGCCTCGCGCACCCGCTTCGCCACTTCGATGCCAAACCGCGCCCGGCGCAAAAAGTCTCCCCCCCAGTCGTCCTGGCGATGGTTGGTGACTGGAGAGAGGAACTGGTTGATGAGATAGCCTTCCGAGCCCATGATCTCCACCGCGTCAAATCCGGCCTTTTGCGCACGGACCGCTCCGGCGGCAAAGGCAGCAATCGTCAGTTCGATCTCCGACGCATCCAGCTCCCGCGGCTTCCAGCGATTGATCGGGGCTTGCAACGGCGACGGCGCTACCGGATCAAGCCCGGTTGCCTCCTTGTACGCATAGCGGCCTGCGTGAAAAAGCTGCAAGGCAATTTTGCCGTTGGCCTGGTGAACTTTTTCCGTAATCACCCTCAGTTGCTCGATGTGCTCATCCAAGTACACGTTGCAGTACACTTCGCCCATGCCGCCCTCTGGCAGCACAGCAGCGCCTCCCGTCACGATCAGCCCGGCTCCCCCTCTGGCCCGCTCCGCGTAAAACTCGGCGAGCCGTGCCACACCGTCCGGCAGTCGTTCAAAACCGACGTGCATCGACCCCATGATGATTCGGTTCGGCAGTGTCATCGCCCCAATTTGGACAGGTTCCTGTACGTTTGCAAGCTTCAAAATATGCCCCTCCCTCAATACGAATGAATACTCATTCATTTTCTATTGTATTCGATTCTGCACACCAGCTCGCAAATCCTGCCCGTTCTGCTGGCAAAACCAAACAAAACTCACCGTGCGGGGGAAGAACATCCAAAAAGGCCCAGGAGCACTTCTCCTGAGCCTGTGTGTCGCAGCCTGTGTGTCGCAGCCTGCCTGTCTGCCTACCCGAGCTTGACCAACTCGCCCAAATCTGCCGCGAACCTTTCCAATGTCTCGTTCAAGTCCGCTTCTTCCGCTGCGCTCTGCGGCGTCTGGACGACAAAGTGATAGTCCACCTGCACGCTCGTCTCGGCGAGCTTGCCTGGCTCTATGTAACGGCGCTTTTCCGACAGCGAGCACTCCGCCACCCGGCTTCTGGCCTGCGCCCACAACGCCTGGATCTGTTCTGCCTCCAGCTCGTACGGATACGCGATCTCGACCTCTACCTCGCAGCTTTTTTCATCTTCCAGCAAAAACAGATGAATGGTAGCTACAGGCTGTTCTTCTTCAAAGGTGCCCGCGAAGGAAATCATCACTTCACGCATTTCCTCGTCTTCGAGCAAAGAGCGGTCCGAGCGCAAGACGATATCCGTAATCATTCCTCGCGCAGACAGCAGTTGATTTAGTTTTTCGACCAATAATTGCAGCACGTAAATGGTTCCTCCTGTTAGTTGCGTTATTCCTTATCCAGCTAGAAGTATAGCACGATTGCCCCGGACACGAAAAACCCCTTCACTCAGGAAGGGGTCGGTGTATTGTTCATATTTTTTTGGTTCATAAATTCAGAGAGCCACGCGCGTCTTACTTCCTTGTTCGGGCAATAGCCTAAAATGTAGCTTTCCCCGCGCATATATTTTTCCTTAATCCACTCTTTGTGCTTGCGGAAAAAGGCGTGTTGGAAATCGATCGGCATCTGCTGATATTCTTCCAGCGCTGAGGGGTTCTGGAGGAAAAAATCTTCGTCGTACACAAGCTCTTCATTTTGTTGGCGGCTGATGAGGTACACAAAGGCAATCACCAGAAACAGGTTCACCAAGAAAATCGTCATCCAAATCCCTCCAGTCAGGTCCTTAATTATCTGATTAATCTGTCTTATCAGCATATTATTATTGTACCACGAAATTGGTGTTTTCTAAACCTTTCGTTTCATTTTTCGTAAAAAAAAATCTATTGAAAATAGAAATGCTTGGCTATGTCGAAAAAAAAGCACCCGCTCTTCCGAAAGAAAGAAGCGAGTGCCTGTTTGGCGTACTTATGATTTGCTTGTCGGGCTGCCTTGCGTCGCTCCGCTGTCCTGCCCGGTGACAGGAGGGGAAACGATGTCTGGCGGCGGCGCCGGTGTTCCGGTATTGCCTGCTGGTGCGGAAGGCGGCTGGGTCGCATTCCTATTCGAAGCTGGCGTCTGCGCGTCAGGCACAGTGGTCTGGCCTTGAGGCTGCTCGGGACTGACTACATCCGGGGGAGGAGCGGCGCCCTCTTCCGCAAGCTCCTGTCCTTCCGCTACTTCGATCGGCTCCGTCTGCTTTTTCGGCTCCTCTGTCGCTTTCGGCTTGGAAGTCGCCGGAGCCGCTGATTCTGTCGTTCTATTTTTGGTCGACTTGCTGCTGCTGGAGGCAACCGATGATTCACCCGCTCCGAGGATCGGGGAGTTGTTCAACTGTGCGACTACTTTGCCGGACAGGCCCATCTCCGCCTGCAAGGAGCTGCGGATCAGCTCCAGCTTTTCTTTTTCCAGGAACGTATATCCGCCCTGCCAGTACGCTCCGTTGTCGAGCGTGGTCAAGGTAGAAGCGTTGAAGCCTTTGAAATCATAGGCCAACCCTTTGATCTGCTCTTTGGACAGGTCGGTATGGATGTGCTTCGCGCCTACTTCCATGATGTTAAAAATTTTGGTCAAGCCGTCCAGGGAACCGACTTTGTCGACAACGGCGCGGATCACTTCCTGCTGGCGGCGGTTGCGATCGAAGTCGCTAGAGTAGTATTTCGTTCCGCGATTGTCGTGGCGGTGGCGCACGTAGCCAAGTGCCTGCTCGCCGTTCAGCGTCTGGAGTCCCGGATTCAGATTGATGTGCGTGTCGTCGGTCGGATCGTCGTACACGAGCTTGCGGTCGACGTTGACCTCGACTCCGCCCAGCTCGTCGATTACCGCCTTGAAGCCGTCAAAGTCGACAGCGACGTAATGCTCAATCGGAATCCCCAAAATTTCGTTCAACGTTTTCTTCGTCAAGGAAATGCCGTCTTCGGTCGGCGTCTGGTTGTTGCGCTCTGCCTGTCTCCGCTCTGCCTCGCCGTTGGCGTAAACCGAGTTGATCTTGTGGTAGTCGCGATATCCCGGAATTTTCACCCGTGTATCGCGCGGGATGGATACCATCGTCACTTTTTTCGTCTGTGGATTGGCGACCGCGACGATCATGACGTCCGTGTTCATCGAGCCTGTCTCGGGACGCGAGTCGGAGCCGAGCAAGATGAAGGACATCGGCTTGTCGGCGTGGTAAACCGGGTCCGCATTTTTCGAAGCTTCCGAAGCAAAACCATTTTCTACCGGCTTTGTTACTACATCCAGAGTGTCTTCAATTTTCCAATAAATTGCTCCGGCAACTCCGCCTACCAACAACAGGACCGTCAATGTGAAAATCATCAGGAACCTGCGC
This sequence comes from Brevibacillus sp. FW301-21C12A, assembly GCF_058788915.1. NCBI lineage: Bacteria > Bacillati > Bacillota > Bacilli > Caryophanales > Paenibacillaceae > Brevibacillus > Brevibacillus sp. FW301-21C12A. The sequence continues at coordinate 42,669 of NZ_JBYTBG010000016.1, read as the reverse complement.
AGCTTGCGGCTGCGGGTCGGCTGTTTTTTCTTGCGTGGAGCAGAAGCGCGTGTTTTTACAACAGTTTCTGGCATATGTATCAATCTCCTTGTTCGCGCACGCTTTTTGACAAAAGAAAAGGGAGGCACAATTGTGAACAGTGCCACTCAACCAGATGCACTAATATTTTCTTCTGTTGGTAATCATCTGATTCAGATATTGTATCACAGGATTGTCTTCATTTGTAGAAAAATGTTCCTTACAAGAGAAACTCCCCCACCGTTTTTGTCGATGGGGGAGGCTTTTTGTTTGTTATTGCAAGCCTTTTGGCGCCTGGCTAAAACCTTGTACGGGACCCTCCGGCTGCTTTTGCTTGGAGCGGTGAGAATCGCCGCCTTGGCGCACGTGACTTTCCTGCTTGCCGTTTACGTCGTTCGATTTCTTTTCCATGTACACTCCTCCTCGCTGCTGATACGCAAGTAGTGTACGTCATCTTATGTATTCTCATTCCCGCTCGAAAATCTGCATTTCTTTTCCGGCAAAAAACTCTTTTCGCTGCAAAAGCGCGCGCAGGTCGTAATCGCCCGTTTTGTGCTGGCTCAACTCGGCGAGCGCCATTCCGTAAGCCGCTTGCTCTCGGAGCAGGGGCGTCATCCGTTGCGCGTAAATAATCCCCGCGGCAAATGCATCACACGCCGCTTCGCGGATCGGCGTAGGAGGAGCCGCTACCCAGATGGACTCTTCCTGGCGGCACAGATACAGGCCAGCCTCGCCGCAGTTCACCATAAGCTGATGGAGTCCCTGCTCGAGCAGCCGCTTTGCACACGCTTCCACGTCGCTAAAGGAGTGAAGCGATTGGCCGCACAGCACCTCGACCTCGTCAATGCTCGCAATCAGCACGCGGACTCCCGGCAAAAACGGCCGCCATTTTTCCGCCTTTTTCACAGAGACGGGATCGACCACCACGATTTTTCCCAATCGGTTTGCTTCGTCTACAAAAACGCGCATGACAGCAACAGGCAGGTTCGCATCCATAAACAGCCCCGCTGCATGCGGCAGGCGCTCCAGGGCATGCTGAACCAGCTCGTCTGTCCACGCTTCATTGACTTCCATATCGGCCACGGCTGTGTACAGCTCGCCATCGAGGTCGCGAATCGCCAAATACCGTCCTGTCGATTTGCCGGCGATTCGCACCATTCCATGCGTCGCTACTCCGCTTTTGGCCGTCACTTGTCTCAACCATTCTCCGTCAGCGTCTTCCCCTACGAGAGCGAAGAGCTGCACTTCTTCCCCCAACCACCCCAGATTTTCCGCCACATTTCGAGCTACTCCGCCTGCCACTTGCTGAACATGCCCTGGATTGCTCGTCCCAGGCAGCAATCTGGCAGAAGTGACTCCTTGCACGTCCACGTTGGCTCCACCCACGCATAGCCAGTATTCGGTCATCCCTTTCAGCACTTTGGCACTCCTCCCAGCCTTTTGCTCATGGTCTAGTCCATCTTCTCCCCCATCTTTTTCGACAACGCTCTGGCATTTACCTACCGGGTTGAAAACTTCCTCGCCAGAAAGCCGTTATGTCTTGCCGCCATATGCCGTCCAGACAGTAATGACGCCTCCCTCTATTCCGTGCTACAGTGAGAAAAAGTGCGTGGGCGAACAGAGGGTACATGGGTAATTGCGCTGTTTTTTTACACTACAACTAAATGGAGATGAACTGACATGAGTGCCACATCTACGCCGCTCCAGGCATCCGGCGGGGGGAAAGCGGCACCTACCGTCTACCGCATGCTGTTTGCCATCAGCCTCGTTCATTTGCTGAACGACAGCCTGCAAGCGGTCATTCCCGCCCTGCTTCCGATCGTGGAAAAAAATCTTGCGTTGACCTTCACGCAGGTAGGGGTCATCCTGTTGGTCATGAACTTGACTTCCTCCGTCCTGCAGCCGGTAGTCGGCTACTATTCCGATCGCAAATCGCAACCGTTTTTGCCGCCGCTCGCCTTGCTCGTCTCGGGGATCGGGATGCTCGCGCTCGCGTTTGCGGGCAGTTACTACCTCGTGCTCGTCGCCGTTGCCTGCGTCGGAATCGGCTCGGCCGTCTTCCACCCGGAGGCGTCCCGCTTCGCCCATCAGGCGTCTGGCCCTCGCCGCGGCCTGGGGCAATCGATCTTCCAGGTAGGGGGAAACGCCGGGCAAGCGCTGGCACCGCTGATGACCATTCTCGTGTTCGCCAATCTCGGCCAGCCTGGCGCAGCCTGGTTTTTGCTGCCAGCCGTATTGGCAAGCTGCGTCCTGCTCTACGTGGCGCTCTGGTATCGCGGCCAGCAACGAATGAAGAAAACGGCTGCCGCCGTCGTCGCGTACACGAATCGCAAGCAGCGGCTGATCGCCCTCTGGCTGCTGATTCTGATCGTCAGCGTCCGCTCGTGGATGAACGCAGGCTATCAGAGCTTTTACCAGTTTTACTTGATGTACATCAAGCACATGGACTATTCCAGCGCCCAACTCGTCGTGTTCGGCTTCCTGTTCGCCGGAGCCGTCGGGACCTTCTTCGGCGGCCCGCTCTCGGATCGGTTCGGAAAACGCAATCTGCTGATTCTCTCGACGCTCGGATCGCTGCCGTTCACCTTGTTGACACCATACGTCTCCGGGTTCTGGGCCTTTCCGCTCTTGGTCGTAAGCGGCTTTATCATGCTTTCCAGCTTTTCGGTCACAGTCGTCTACGCCCAGGAGCTTCTGCCGGGCAAAATCGGCACCGTATCCGGCCTGATTATCGGCCTGGCATTCGGGATGGGCGGCATGGGCGCGCTCGTGTTCGGCTATTTGGCAGACATCTTCGGCCTTGGCTTCGTCATCACGCTCTGCTCCGCGTTGCCGTTGATCGGCTTCGTCGGACTTTTGCTGCCAAAAGACAAGACGCTGCGAGAATGGGCACGGTAAGCGTGTCCTGGCATCAGGAAGGAAAGAAAAAACCCGAGGAGCCTTTTCCTCGGGTTTTGTTTGTTTGTCGATCAAGCTGTTGGTTAGACCAACACGCCAGTCCGCACTCCCAGCAGTTGGGCAATGACGGGCGGGTACAGCTCAGGCGTGCCATACAGGCGCCAGAGGCCGTCCTCGCCTTTGCCGACCAGACCGGAGACGATCCAGTCAGATGTCAGCACGTCTTTCACATCTGCCGCTACAGCCAGCGTCATTTTCTCGCCGTCAGGGCGTTTGACTACCAAACCGTCGGCGTCGGCGCCAAGCACGACCAGCGCTTCTTCTGCGACATCCTTCGGCACAGTCGCCTGGCCGTACAGATTCTGGTTCGCTGCTTTTTCCAGCAGACCGCGCATGCGGTAGGCTTCCGGCAAGCTTTCTTTCAACTCGGCAAACAAGGACTGCATGTTCGCATGCAAGCTTGTCTTGCTGTGCTTGTCCAGCCATTTGAAGAAAGCGGTCATGACCGACAACAGGTTCGTTGCCAACGTCTTCGTCACGGCATCCGCGCGTGTGTAAATATCGTGCACGAGGAAGTAAGCCAGATCTTCCTTGCGCAGTTGTTCCCATGTAAACGAAGGACCGAACGCGCCTCTTACAAAAGAGCGGAAGTTGTTCATAACCTCGTCGTACTTTTTGACAGTTGCTTCCGACTTGCCGTCCGTCATCTCCTGAACGAAGCGATTGATGTCGGCGAGCCTGTCCGGGTGGACCGTGTACACGCTCTCCGGCAAGCCTTCGATCAGCGGGCGGGTGAGCAGGTTGTTCACGTGCAGGCTGTCGTTTTGAAGCGACAGACGCGGGCGCAACATATCCATCCGAATGTAGCGCGCAAGGCCTTGTCCTACTTTATGGTCTTGCTCCAACTGCTCCAGCAGGCTCTCCAGCTTGGCGTGCAGCTCTTTGCTGTCGGTTGCCGCAACCAGGACAGGGGCCAGCTCTTCCAACGCTTCGTGTGGCGTCACCAGCCATTTTTCCGCAAAATACGTTTGCACGGCCCACTGCAAAACCTTCGGCGGCAGCGTAGGCTGGCTGGTAATAAACAAGGTGCCTTTGGACAGCTTGGAGCCGGTCGAGGTCAGGACGCGAATCTCTTCCTCCTGCTCGTAGGCAAGCAGCAACAGCAACTGCGCTACTTCCTCCAGATCCGGTGCGTATCCTTCCAGATACAGCTTGTCATCCTCAAGCAGCACCTCTGCCTGCACTTCATACAGCTCCAGGAGCGCATCCTTCAAAGCCGGGAACAGGTGCTCTTCCTTGCGCGTGGCATACACCCACACTTCTTTTGTACCGTCGGACTTTTTCAGTTCGAAAGCAGGGTTTGCCTCAATCGCCTTGAGCAGTTGCTCGCGATTTTGCAACGGATACGTGCGACGGAGCAAGGAGCTTTGGCCCGCTCCTGCCTGTCCGTTGTCCGTTCCGCCAAACTGGACAATAAAACGGTACAGCGCCGTGGTGTACACCCGTTTGCTCGTGTCGGCCGCCGCTTCTTCGACTTCCGGATGCTCCTTCAGCCATTCCAGCAAGCTGTCCTTGACGTGCGGCTGCAAAATGATGCTGCCGGAAAACAGCATGTTGCGCAGCCCCAGGTTCAAGAGACGTCCCACGATGATTTGCCCAGGCATGACGCTCAGGCTGTTGGATCGCAGGATGTAATGCTTCTCCAGCGTGAGCGGCTGTTGAACGGTCATGACATCCCGCTCAACCTCCATGATTTCGTACACATTCAGATGCAAGTCGGCAAAAGCACGGCGAAGATCAGGCTCCATCCGGCGACCGTGCTGCTTGATGTAGTTCTCAAGCAACGTGCTTCCGCCTGTTCTTACATCCAGGACACACCAGTTGAAGAAATGCGCGGCCCACTCTGGACGCGTGACCTCTTCTTCGGTCAGGCCGACTTCTGCCGCAAACCGGCTGCGCGCTTCCTGAATCGTCTCGCTGGTCACATTGCCGCCAACGAAATGATTCAGGCGCTCCACCCAGCCCGCGTATTCCTTCTGCAATTTTTGCTCGTGACGGCTGCGCAGCTCCGCAATCGGAGTGACTACCCCACAGCATTTCTTGTATTTTTTTCCGCTCCCGCAAGGGCACAGTTCGTTTCTTCCTACTGACATAGAGGGTTTGGATCTCCTTTCCATCCCACGCGGCATGCGCGGGGAATCCTGCACAATCCCCCTATTTTACCGCATTTTCCATCATGTGTTCAAGTGTTCTCGTTTTGGTTCATGAGCGATTCCCACATCACTTTTGCCTTCCCATTGGCTGATAAACAGCTCCAGGCGGTTCATCAACCGGACGATGCGCTGCTTCTCGCTCATGCATGCAGAAATAGCAGAGAGCTGGTTGGCGGCAAAAAGTTCCACCACTTCCTGCTCCATGTCTTGAAGGCGAATCCGATAACTCGCGATGACGTCGCGCAGCAAATCAAATCGCTGTTCCAACCGGATCGTGGCCTCAAGCTTACTCATTGTTGCTCACTGGTCGCCAGTACTTGCTGAATGCCAAGCACGATCTGCTCATGCTTATGTTTCTCTTTCATCAGCACTTCTATAGCTTGCATATTGCTTTGTTGAAAATGGGCGACAACCTCCTGGGACATCTCCTGGTTGCGGCCTTCCAGGCGGCTGATCGCCTGTTGCAGCAATTGTTGTACTTCCTCCAGCACTCGCGTGTTCGTAGCGTTTGTCATGTTCGTTTCCTCCTTAGTAAAAATTGGTTCCTGCTGTTCGGTTGCCTGCTGCAAAAGATTCACTGATTCGGGGGCAACTTCCTCTGTTTCATTCTCGATGATGGCTATCGATTCAGAAGAGTCTGCCGCTGCGATTTCTTCCGCAGCCAGCTCCTCATCGGTCACATCACTGCGCGCAATGATATACAGCGTATCTCCCTCAATCCGGAAACGGTCGTCCAGCATGGGCAGAAAAGCAGCATCTGCCGCTATCCTCACTTCTTGCTCCAAAAAATGAACAAGCGAGCGGGCAGCTACTTGCGTGATACCATTGTCCCGGCAAAAATCGTACACCTGGTCATTCGCTTGTGTCCACTCTGCCAAAAACCATCTGTCGTCACCTTGGTACTGCACAAAGCGAGGGTCGCGTTCCAGTTGCAACATGCGAAGGATCTGGTTCCAGCCAAACTGCGTCTGACGGCGCAGCTCTGCGACGATCTGCTCCAGCTTTTTCGGCGCTTGCGTGTCGCGCAAAAAGCGATACGCCAGGTCGTACACCTGATGAGGCTGGTAGGTGATCTCCACAATCGCCTCCGAGCTGGCAACCCGCACTGGCGACTGCTCCATCTTCAACACTTTATCAAGTAGTGTCGAACTGTCCAGATCCATCAAAGCAGTCAGCTCATTCGCTTCCATCCGGGAACAAATCTCCGTACGTGGGAGGGAGCGCTCACCGGACCGGAATACCTTCTTGACAATACTTGGTAGGGTATAGGTTGGCCGTTTCATGCACTTTCTCCTTCTCGTGATCGGCATTTTTGCCAAATCAAATGGGAATCAAGAAGTTATTCTACAAAAAGAAAAAAAATCCTACCAGCCTTGAAGTGTTTGTCTATTTTGAAAAGAAAAGCTGCAAGCCCGGCCATTTGCGAAGGAATAAGCCCGCATAGAAGAACCCGGCACGCTCTGTCGCGATGCCGGGCCACTGCCTGTCTAGTATGATGCTGTCCACTCGATCCAACTGTCCACGACTTCGCCTGTAGCCGCGTCCACCTGCATCGCTTCCGTATCGGCCGTTGGCAAATAGACGAGCTGCGGAGTGGTCGCAGTCTGTCCCCCCACCTTCGGGTAGTCGTACGCCAGGCGCAGGACCATGCTTTGCACAAAAGCTTGCTTCGCTTTTTCCTCGCCGATGACGCCCGACTGATCGATGGTCGCAGGCATGGCTGGGATTTCGTTCACCTTTGCTGCCACGACCGTTCCCTTTTTCGCGTCCACCTCGACCGTGAACAGCGGCGTTTTGGCCGGGATGTCATTGCTGTGCGGGAAGAAGGCGTAGCTGTAGATCGGCCGGACGAGATTTTGGTCTGCCCAGCCAGGCAAATTGTCAAGCTGGCGGGTTTTTCGCACCACGAAGGACTGTTCCTTGGTCAGCAAATGCTTCTCGGCAAATTCGAGCGCCAGCGCCTTCGCCTCTTCGGCTTGCAACGGCTTTTCCAGCTCTTTCTCTGCCGATCCGTCGAGCCTGAACTCGATGAGCGACTTCGTTTTGCGGTCGACCAGAACAAAGGCGCTCTGGTACATTCTCGCGTTCCACTCGTACAGATCGGTATCCCGCTTTTTCGCTTTCTCCGATGGCGCCTGGAACGTCAGCGTATTCACGCGCAGCTTGAACGTCGCCTCCAGCCACTGCTCCATTTTTTTGCGGTCGCCCCAGATGCTGTTGTCAGCCGAGCCTTTCAGCTTGAGAACCTCGCTCTCTTTGCTGTACACAGCAGGGACGACTTCTCCGGTCACGGCGTCAATTACCGGCAGCTCTGTCGGCTCGTACACCAGCTTGCCCGCGGCCGCGTCGTACACGAGTTGCATGCGAAGCTGGTTTTCCCACTCGCGTTTCGCTTTCTCCAGCGGAATCGCTTTTTTCGGGTCAGCCACCTCCGACGCCAGCGGCAGCTTGATTTTTTCCTGATGAAACTGGACAATTTGCCCGGACGCGTCTATGAACGCGCGGCCCATTTCTTTTTTCACCCAGACATCGTTGAGCAACGGGTAAAAAGACACGACGGCCAACTGGTCGAGCTGCGACCTCCGATCCGTCGAGAGCATCGGTTGGGCAGCGATGACGTGGCTGACAGGCACCTGCTCGCGGATAAAATCGCTCAGCTTTTGATAGCTTTGTTTTTTGTCCCATTTTTTCGACTTGTCCCGATCTGCGCCTTTCAGCTCCAGGGACGTAATGTTGCCGTCAGCATCGACGACCAGTTCCAAAGATACCCCTGCCGTAATGACGTTTTTCCTGTCGGACAGAGAAATGATCGTCTCGGATTTGCTGCCTGTGCCGATCGAATCGACATGCAGCTCCGACAGCGCTGGCACGTAATCGTCCCGCAGCTCGACCAATAGCTTGCGCATGTCGTCTGGCAACGGAATGATGTCGAGATCAGATTTGCCGTCGTAGGCGTAAACGTGAGCCGGCGCAAACGGAACTCCCGGCGCGGCCAGTACGCTGGCTGCCAGCAAAAGCACAGCCATTTTGCTCCTTTTTTTCACAGATTCTCCTCCTTTGCAAAGCCAATCATCTAGTAAGACGCCCTTGCAAGGAAAAGGTTTCAGAAAACTTGCGCCGCCAAAGCTCCCGGAAAAATCCCTGTCCGTCCGGCGGCAAGTAAAAAGGCCAACTGTCTGATTCGCGCAGTTGGCCTTTGTCCTCGTCTCGTTTCTCTAGCAAGGCTGCGGATACGTTAATAGCCCCGCCAAACTTTTCGTCTGAGCGCTCCGGCGTACGCCCATTCTTCGTCTTCGCTCATGTCGGCAAGCGTCTGTCCGAGCGCATTCATTTTACTGTCAATCTGGTCGAGGTAGTGGAACAGGACCGCAGTCGGCGTCTTGCCGGATACTGCGCTTCCCCAGCCGTTTTCCACTTCCCCGTGGTGGCTCAGGATGCAATGCTTGAGATGCAGCACTTCGGCATCCCCCAGCGGAATGTCGAGCTTGCGGCAAATGCCGCTCACCATCTCTACGCCCATAACCAGATGGCCGATCAGTTGGCCTGGCGTGGTGTAATCCGGGGCGATCGGGTCAGACAGCTCGTACAGCTTGCCGATATCGTGCAGGATGCAGGTCGCGTACAAGACGTCCCTGTCGACCTGCGGATAGAGCGGCAGCAAGCTTTGCGCCGCTGTCAGCAACGAGACGATATGCTCCAAAAGCCCGTGATAGTAGTTGTGGTGCATCCGCACCCCTGCCGGGTAATGGCGGAGCCGGTCCCTGATCTCCTCCGTGGCGAGCGCCTCCCGGATGATCGCCTTGAGCGTGTTGCTCTTCAAGCTGTCCACTGTCGCTTCCAGCTTCGTCCACAGCTCGTCCACCGGAACAGGCGACACAGGGATGAGCGACTCCATCGCGACTTCGTCTGATGCCGCTGCCGGGCGGATGCGCTGGATCACCAGTTGCTTTTTCCCCCGGTACAACTGGACGGTGGCATCAATTTTTACGACCGATTTGACGGCGATCCACTCTTTCATTTCCGGGCTGACGTCCCACAACTTCGCCATGATCGTCCCGGAGCGATCTCCCAGTTCCAGATTCAAATACTCGCTCTGGTTGCTTGCGACCCCGGCTTCCTTGTTCTTCACCAGGCAAAAAGCGACAACACGCTCTCCCTCTTGATAATCAAGCAAATATTTTGTCATCTGTGTCCCATCCTGTTTATTTTTTTCGGAACAAAGTTTCTTCCAGCTTTTTCACGATTTTTTTGCCGACGAGGTCATCCGCCGACTTCACGACCTTGGTAATGACGGCGAGCAAGTCATCTTTGCCGTTCCAATGCTCGCGAACGATTTTTTCGTCCACGTCCACCAAAATCCGGCGCAGGGCGTAGACGGCCAAAATGACGTCGTCCAGCAGGCCAAAGCCTCCCACAAGCGCCTCCGGAATAAAGTCGATCGGCGTAATGAAGTACGCAACAGCCACTCCGGCAACCGCCTTGGACTGGACGCCGACGCGCTTGTCGAGCAGCAGGCGGGCAAGCAGCACGAACAGGTCGGGCGCGAGCAAAATATAGCTGGCGACCGTGTCGTTTACGCCCTTGTCTTTAATAAATGCCTCGATCTTGGCTCGCAGTTTATCGTAAAAGCGCTGGTGCACCTCCGGCAATTCGATCGGAACGAGCTGCTCCGGCTGGCGCACTGCCGGAAGCTGGCTTGCCTGCTGGTTTTCCTGCCGATTCTCTTCACTCATTGCATTCCCCTCCGTTTTTGCTTTTTCAAACTCGCCTGATGCCGAAAGTACGACCAGGCCGCAATGATTGCGAACACCGCGATAAAAAAGATCGCCAAATTGCGCGAGATGAGATTGAACAGCTCGTCCCAGCGCTCTCCCAACTGCCATCCCAAGGTGACGAACAGCAGGCTCCAAAACAGTCCGCCCGCATACGTGTACAGCAGGAAGGTCGGAAATGGCAGTCTTGTAATCCCTGCAAAGTAGGCGGTAAACTGGCGCACGCCCGGAATAAAGTAGCCGAGCGGCAGCGCCCATTTTCCTACGCGGTTGAACCATTCTTCCGTTTTTTTATAGACGGTGTAGCCCATTCCGAGCCGTTTTCCGTAGCGCTCCAGAAAAGGGAAGCCCAATGTCCGGCCGATCCAGTAAGCCGTCGTCATCGCCGTTACAGAGCCCAAGAAGCAGACCAGAAAAGTAGGCCAGTATGCGAGTTGGCCAGTCGAAACCAAAAACCCGGAGAAAACGAGCAAGGTCTCTTCCGGCAGCGGCATCCCCAAAATTCCCAGAAAAAACAAGCCAAACAGAGCTCCATAACCGTACTGCGCAATATAGTCGCCAAATGTTCCCATAACCTCTGTCATGAAAGTCCACCACTTTTCTTGCAGGTCTGCCCTCTCCATTATGCCAAAAGATAGTACCATTCACAAATGATACGCTTTTGTTGGCGGCGGGGAGCGGGGAAAGCTATGAATCTATAGAAAACTGGACATACTCTTGTTGATCCGACGAAAACGGCAGCACATGACCACACGACAAACGAGGGACAGCGGATGTGGACCAAACTGTATCGAAAACTGAAACTCGAATACTACAAGCTGATCCGCATGAAGGGTGCCCCGTCTTTTGTCGCCCGCGGCTTTTCGGTAGGAATTTTTGTGGAGTTTATCACCTTGCCTACCTTTGGCCTCGCCTTTTTGCTGCTCTTTCCGCTGATCAGGCTGTTTCGCGCCAGCTTGCCGGCCGGCTTGATCGCGTTTGTCATCGGAAAGCTCGTCCTGCCGATCTTCATGGTCATCAACTACAATATTGGGTACGCTTTAGTCGGCAAACCGTTACAGCATCCCACAGACCCGCATCAGGCCGCCTGGCGGGAGTGGCTCGTCTGGATGCAGGACAAGGGGCTGGCTTACTTCACGGGAAGCGCCGTAATGGGCCTCTTCGTCGCATTCGCCAGCTACTTTTTGGTGCACGGAGCTTTGCAGTTGTATCGCCGGAAAAAAGGGCGCCGCTCGCTGTCGCAAAGCCGCACGTCGCCTTGACGGCCACAGCGCTTCGCTTCGGACAAATAAAAAAGGCCGGTACCGACAAATGCTTGTCAGTCCGGTCTTTTTCCTGTGCAGCTTATGCGAAGTAGCCTTTATTCCGCAGTTCCTCAATGATTTCAGCAACAGTATAGCCTTGTGTCAAGAGCTCCATCGTAACTTCCACTTGTTCTGGGGACAGGCCGTTCGCTCCGAGGCTTTCCTTTACCAACACGTCGTTAGGACGGCGGAAATACGTTTGCAACGTACGCTTCACGCGGCCTTCCAGACTTGTTCGCAGCATCAATTCAGTCGTCGACATCTGTTCCACCTCTTTCCTCGAAAGTTTTGTGCGTAACCTCTATTATCGTACAAAACCGCCCAATAATCAACCCGTAAGCGACTTGGCTTCCTTCATCAGTTGCACCCGGTTCTGCTCGTGGGCATCGCGCAAATGTTCGTTGATCGGCTGGCCGTCGTAACAAATTTGCCCAAAACGCTCGGTCAAGGTCTGTTCGTCCAGTCCGGCTGCCACCCCTTCGAAGATGAGCGTTCGCGTATCGTGCAGATACTGCTGGTCGCGCCTGATCCGGTGCATGATTTCCTCGCGCCCTTTCGCCGGAACGCCGTGCCCCGGCACGACCTCCGCGATCTCGCCGTCCTCCACCAGCTTCTGGATCGCGGCCAGACTGGCTGCATAGTCGCTACTGTCCGCAATAAAAGGAAACTCGAGATTGGAGAGCATGTCGCCTGCCACGAGCAGCTTTTGCGCGCAAAAAAGCGTCGCCAACTGGTCTTGCTTATGCCCGGGCACGGGGAGAAATTTTACTTCCTCCCACGCTTCCGTCTGCTCGACCAGCTTGTCAAACAGAGGGGGAACCAGCTCGTACGGGCGATGCACATAGTACGAGCCGTCAAATCGGTTTGTTTTCCGCAGTTGTTTGGCAAGCCGCTCAGGCGACGCAATCTGTTTGTGCCCGATCAGCCTGGCGTCCGGGAAGCGAGGGTAGCCCGCGATGTGATCCCAGTCGCCGTGCGTCAGGACGAGAACGAGCTCCCGCCCGTCTCGCACGTTTTGCACGTAGTCGGCAATCGCCTCGATCTCGTGCGGAAAATAGGCCGGGTCAAACAGGTAGAGCCGATCGTCCGTCGAAACGACGGCGCTGGTCGTCTGCCACAGGCAACTGGTAAACAGCTTGTAGTCGGCCATATTAAATACCTGGCATCAGATTGCGCTTGTGCTCCGAGATGCGGTGCAGGTAGTCGATCCGTTCTTTTGCTTCCGGTCTGGTCTCGCCTGTAATCAGCAGGCGGTCGAGGTCCTCGTACGTAAAGCCCATTTCCTGCTCATCTGTCTGGCCTTCCCACAGATCGGCAGAAGGTGCTTTGGTAATAATCGACTCCGGCACGCCAAGCTCGGCAGCGAGGATGCGCATTTCGTGCTTCGTCAGGCTTGCCACCGGGTTGAAGTCGGCCAGGCCGTCTCCGCCTTTGGTCATATAGCCGACGTGAATTTCGCTGCGGTTGCACGTATCCGCGACGAGGTAGCCTTTTTGATTGGCAATCGCGTACAGCACGGTCATGCGCAGACGGGCTTTCGTATTTCCTTTTGTCTTGTCGCCAAGCGCAAGCACGCCTTCAATGGCGGGCACGAGCGCATCGTAGGCAGGGCCTACATCGACGGTGTGCAGGTTGAGTCCGATCGCTTCCGCCAGGCGCTGCGAGTCTTCCGCATGGACGTTTTGCGAGTACGCGGGCAACCACACGCCAACGACGCGATCGCGGCCGAGAGCGCGTACACACAGCGCAGCCGTTACCGCGCTGTCGATACCGCCGGAAATGCCGACAACCACACCGCCGAGCCCGTTTCCGTCAATTTGCTCGCGAATAAACGCAATCCGTTTTTCGATATCGTCTTTTACATGAATCTGGTAGTTCGCCAGATACTCTTGAAACTTGTCCACGCTACCTACCCCCCGGTTGTTTCGTTCTTCCTCATCCTACCATGCGGTTTTGCCTGTGGCAATTAGCCCCAAACAGGTCTACACTATATACTGTAGAGAGCAAGAGAACTAACGCGAGGACAAGGAGAGAGTCGATGATTATCCTCAAGACACCCGAAGAAATCGAACTGATGCATGCCGCAGGCAAAATTTTGGCCGCCTGCCATCGCGAAATCGCGTCGATGATTCGTCCCGGGATCACGACCTGGGAAATTGATGAATTTGTAGAAGAATTTTTGGCCAGCCATGGCGCCACTCCTGAACAAAAAGGCTTTCACGGCTATCCATATGCCACCTGCGCGTCGGTGAACGACGTGATTTGCCACGGCTTCCCGAAAAAGGAGCCGCTGCGCGACGGAGATATCGTCACCATTGACATGGTCGTGCGCAAAAACGGCTGGCTGGCCGATTCCGCCTGGTCGTACGAGGTGGGCACCGTCTCCCCGGAAGCGAAAAAACTGCTTGAGGTCACGGAAAAGTCGCTGTACCTGGGGATTGAACAAGCTGTTGTCGGCAACCGGATCGGGGACATTTCCCACGCGATCCAAACGTACGCCCAGGCGCAGGGCTACTCGGTTGTCCGCGACTTCACGGGCCACGGGATCGGGCAGGAAATGCACGAGGAGCCGTTCGTTCCGCACTTCGGTCCTCCGGGCAGAGGCCAGCGCCTCAAGGAAGGCATGGTCATCACCATCGAGCCGATGCTCAATATCGGCACTTACCATGCGACCATCGACGAGGACGGTTGGACGGCGAGAACGCGCGACGGCAAGCTGTCGGCCCAGTACGAGCACACGATTGCGATTACTGCGGATGGGCCGCTTATTTTGACCAAGCAGTAGGCACCTGCAAAAATGTGCGGTTGCGCAGCTTGGCTTGCGCTTGAAAGGGGCTGTCTCAACAGTCGATTTTTCGACTTTGAGACGCCTCTTTTTGTATTTCGGAAACGTTGCTCCGTCATCGACCGATGATGAGGTGGACAAGACCGCCCGTTTTCCCAGACGATACGCGCGTGTAAAAGAAAAAAGCACCGCATGGGTGCCTTCACTCGTTATGTTCATTAGCCATTGCATTGAAAATGATTAAATACTCATTGTTGTCTATTTTCACTACTTGAGATACCTCCACTTCTGCGTATCCATCCTCTTGGAATGTTTGGATCATCTCTCTTAGCAAATCAGAAAATGGACCCGTTTTTCTGTTCATTTTCAAATCTACAAACAGTTGCGTCCGTTTCATTCCCTCACCTAATTCTTCACATATAGTGGAAATTGCGTTATTCATTACTACCCTATGGCCCCTTGCAGGAATGTCATTCTTCCTAATTTACCACCAAACTCTTTGGCTTCGCCAGCAACGCTCCAAGTCTTCCTTGTATGTTGAAAGACTTTAGACAGTTCCTTTTAGCTTTTTTATATTCTTTTTAGATCAGCAAAAACTCAGAGTTCGTCTTATTTTACAAATAATGGAATATAATACTAAAGAAAGGAATGGTTTAACGGCAAACTTTATAAAGGACGCAAAGTGCCGCCACAGCCGATTGAAACATTGACAGCCCCCTTCCCTCTTCGTAAGATGCAAGTACGTTTGTTACCGATCAGTAACAAAATTGACCCTCAGAGGAGGTTTCTTTTCATGACAAAAGCATTGCGCGACATCCCGCTGTCTGTTCTGGATCTCGCTCCTATCGTAGAAGGCAGTACGGCTGCCCAGTCGTTTCAAAACAGCCTGGACCTGGCGCAAAAGGTGGAAAAGTGGGGATTTCACCGCTACTGGCTCGCCGAGCACCACGCCATGCCCAGTGTCGCCAGCTCAGCCACTGCTGTGCTGATCGGCCACATCGCGGGCGGCACCTCGACGATGCGCGTCGGCTCCGGCGGGATTATGCTGCCCAATCACGCCCCGCTGATTATCGCCGAGCAGTTCGGCACGCTGGAGTCGCTCTATCCGGGACGAATTGACCTCGGATTGGGACGGGCTCCCGGCGCGGACCAGCGCACGGCCCGGGCATTGCGGCGCGACCTGCGGATCGGCGGAGACGATTTTCCCGAGCTGCTGGAAGAACTGCGCGAGTATTTGCGTCCGCGCACCAGCGACAATGCCGGCGCGCTGCGGGCTATTCCCGGCGAAGGCTTGAACATCCCGATCTGGCTGCTTGGCTCCAGCGATTTTTCGGCGCGTCTCGCGGGGCTGCTCGGACTGCCGTTCGCGTTTGCCGGTCATTTTTCGCCCAATTACACCTTGCCTGCGCTGCAAACGTACCGCCACTGCTTCCGTCCATCCGATGTGCTGTCCGAGCCGTATGCCATGGTGGGCGTCAACGTCATGGCGGCCGACACCGATGAGCTTGCCGAGCGGCTGGCGACCTCGCACTACCAGGCGTTCCTCAACCTCATCCGCGGCGATCTGAAACCGATCCAGCCGCCTGTAGACAATATGGATGAACTGTGGAGCGAGTTTGAAAAAATGTCCGTGCAAGCCCAGCTTCGCTCCTCGATCATCGGCAGCCCGGACACCGTCAAGCAAAAGCTGCAGGAGCTACTGGAGGCGACCCAGGCGGATGAATTGATGATTACGACCCAAATGTACCGCCACGAGGATCGCGTGCGCTCCTTCGAGATCGTCGCAGACGTGTGGAAAGCGTAAAATGGGGTCTGATTCGCCGATGACGTCCACGAAGCGAGTCCGGGTCCCCCGCGAAAAAGCGCAGGAAATGATTTTGCAGGCGGCCGAGGAGCTTTTTTACCAGGAAGGCATCCACGCCGTCAGTGTCGACGCCATCGTGGAGCGGGCCGGAATGAACAAAATGAGCGTCTACCGCCAGTTTTCCTCGAAAACAGCGCTGATCCTCGCCTACATGCAAAAAAAGCAGGCGGCCTTCTGGCAAGAGTGGGAGGAAAGCATGGCGAAGCATCCGGAGCGGCCGTGGGAACAGCTCGTCCAATTTTTTGCCGATCTGGCGGCCCGCGCGTCCTCCAAACAGTTTCGCGGCTGCTGCTTCCTCAACGTCGCCGTAGAGTTTCCCGACCCTGCCCATCCTGTGCGCGAGCTGGTCTGCGCGCATCAAAAGCGGATTTCCGACGCCTTTTTGGAGCGCGCTGTCGCCCTCGGCGCAGCGAATCCGCGCGAGCTGGCCTACACGCTGATCTTGCTGATGGAAGGCACTTATGCGGACAGCCAGACGTACGGAACCGACAGCGCCGCGATTCAGTTGCTCCCCGGGATCGTCGAGAAACTGCTCGCTGCCGCTGTCTGCACGGACGCGGGCGCAGATGCGAATTAGCGAAACGCCAAAACGCCGTGATGCCGCCGTCCCGCTTTTGCGCGGCGGCGGCGGGCAGCTTTCGGGGGCAAAAAGGCTCGATTCCGTTGCCCGAGTCTCTCTTCCTTTTGCCCAGCAGCCTGTCGACAGGCAAGCTTTTGCTTTTGCTTTTGCTTTTGCTTTCCCCATCCGGGACCAATGTAAAAAGTGGCCGTCTGCCTTTTGCGCAGTCGCCACTTTTTGCTGTTTGGGGACCTTCTGTCGTTGTCAGCGATCGGTTATCACTGGCCGCTGGTTGCGTACTTTTCTTTGTTCGTCATCGCTTCCAATGCCTGGACATCTTTCTCAAGCTCTTGGATGTCTTCTTCAATCAGCTTTTTCAGGTGCTGCTTTTCCCGCAGCATTTTGCGGGTTTGCTCCAAACGCTGATTCAAATCGAACACGCCGAGATACACTGCTTCTCCCTCCCTATGTACATTCTCCCACCTTACATGTTATGCCGAAAAGCGCAGAAGTTGCCGATTTCGTTCCGCTGATTTTTCGCCGCCGACAACGCCAGGAAGGGCTTCTTGTGTCGGCAAAAAAGAGACGTGCCTTGTCGGCATAGGAAAAAGGCCCCCCGCACGCGGCAGGAAGCCTCTCCCCTCGACTTTTTACAAGCCTTTGTACTTGCTCAGTTCTTCCCGCAGGCGATAAACTTCCTGCACCAGCGCCCGCTTTTCCAGGCGATCGATTTCCGAATCGAGGTCGTTCATGCGCGCACGTCCTGCCATCGGAGCATCGTACATGCCGAACCCGTCACCCGCGTAAGCCCAGTGCGGTTCTTTTGGCATAATCATCGCCAAAAGGATGTAGAGCAAAATCGGGATTCCCGTGCAAACGGTCAAAATGACGACCCCTACGCGCACGAGCGTCGAGTCCACGCGCAAAAACTGGGCGATCCCTCCACAAACCCCAAACAATCGTTTATCTTGCGAAGAGCGATATAGACGTCTTTCCATCGTACCATTCCTTCCTCTCTGCAGTGTCCGCTTGCCTTCTATGTCTTTAAGGATACCCGAGAGCGCCCAGCGGCAAAATGGCCCGCAGAGGGATTTGTCCTCCGTCCCTGGACGGATATGCGCTTCGCCCGTATGAAATCGGGACAGAAAAGTCACGCTACATACGAGGTGATCGACTATGCCGCTACTTGTGCTCCTGTTGCTGGTCCTGTTCACAGGCGGATGCTCCCCGGCTGGCTGGCAGGACCGCTCCTACATTCAAAGCGATCGCGAGCTGTACTACCAGCAAAGCGTGGTTCATCCGCTCGGGCTGGAGCCGAACGCCACCCCTTACGGCACGCCTGCCAATGCCGGGACCGCCTCCGACTACAACAGTTGGATCAGGCCGGACGCCATTTCCCGCTATCCCGGCCTGAACTAGCGATCGCGAGCGGACACGAGAAAAACCGTTCCAGCCGCACACCGGAACGGTTTTTCTCTGTTTGCACAACATCTGCGCTATTTGGACCCAGCGGAAGGATCGTAGACAGGACGCGGACGGTCAAACAAATCGCCCAGCGTCGCATACGAATGCCCCGCCAGCCTGCTCACAGGCGCAAAGGCGTGCGGGTCAATCCTGCCCGCGTGATACAGCTCGTCGGCAGCATGCACATGCACGACCTCGCCGATGATGAGATCGGAGGTGGTGGGGGTGCCAAGCTCGACAATCTGATGCAGCCTGCATTCAAAATGAATGCGCGACGAAAGCAGCCTTGGAACCTTGACCGCCGCAGACGGGCCAACCTCCAGCCCGAGCGCGTCTACCTCGCTTACGTCTGGCGGATAGTCTGCCGAGGTCTGGTTGACCGCATCGACATTGTGGATGTCCACCATATTGACGACAAATTCGCCTGTCTGCAAAATATTTCGCGCCGTATCTTTTCTGACGCTGCCCGGCTTGCGCATGACGGCGACAGAAACCATCATCGGCTCGATGCTCGCGACATTGAAGTAGCTGAAGGGAGCGGCATTGACGACTCCCTTGTCATCGTGCGAAGTTACCCATGCGATCGGCCGCGGAATGATGCAGCCGATCAACAGCTTGTATTTGTCCTGTCGCTCCAGTTCGCGAATCGCGATTTCCATTCCTATCCCGCCTTTTTACGTCGTTCACTCGGACGGCAGCCAGCTCGACATGTACGCTTCGTCCTCTACCGCCAACGCCTCTTTCGTGACGTAAAGCGGCTGGAACGTATCGAGCATCACTGCCAGCTCCTTCGTTTCTTTTTTGCCGATGCTGGCCTCGACCTTGCCCGGGTGCGGCCCGTGGGGGATTCCCATCGGGTGCAGCGTGATCGAGCCTTCGTAGACGCCTTTTCTGCTCATAAAATTGCCATCTACGTAGTATAACACCTCGTCGCTCTCGACATTACTGTGGTAGTAAGGCGCGGGGATCGCCTGCGGATGGTAGTCGTACAGGCGCGGGACGAACGAGCAGATGACGAAGTTTTGTCCGGCAAACGTCTGGTGGACTGGCGGCGGCTGGTGAATCCGGCCGGTAATCGGCTCAAAATCGTGAATACTCAGCGCATACGGATACAAGTAACCGTCCCAGCCCACGACATCAAACGGATGGAAGTCGAAAAAGTAGCTGTAGACGACGGACTGCCGTTTGACGCGCACTTCGAAGTCGCCGCTCTCCACGTGCGTCACCAGCTTTTCCGGCACGCGTATATCCCGTTCGCAAAACGGCGAATGTTCCAACAATTGCCCGTGCTCGTTGCGATAGCGCTTAGGGGCGACGATTTCGTTTTGCGACTCGATCACCAAAAAGCGGCTCTGCACCGCAGGCACGATCCGGTACGTCGTGCCGATCGGGATGACCAGATAATCGCCAGGTCTGTACGCAATCGTGCCGAAGATCGTCTGCAGCTCGCCCTCGCCCTCGTGGACAAACACGACTTCGTCCCCGTCCGCATTGCGGTAAAAATAGTCCATCGGCTCAGTCGGCGAGCAGACGCCCATGACCACGTCGCTGTTCCCGAGCAAATAGCGGCGGCCAAAAATCGGATCGCCCCCTGGCGGCAAGTCAAACGTCTTGAAATGCTGATGCTTCAAATCCGCCTGCTCCACAAATTCCAGGCGCACGTCCGCGTATTTGCGCGTCTCGCGCACCTGTGTCGGCGGGTTGTGGTGATAGAGAATCGACTGAATCCCGGAAAAGCCTTTCGTGCCCATGACCTGCTCACGGTACAGCTCTCCATCCGGCTTGTAAAAAGTCGTGTGTCGCTTTTGCGGCACTTCTCCCATGCGGTGATAAAAAGCCATCCTGCTTCCCCCTTTTTTCCATCGTTATTCGCTGATCGTATTGACGAGCACGCCGAGGCGCTCGACTTCCAGCTCGACCACATCGCCCGGCGCAAGCCAGCCGTGCTGTTCCGGCCCCAGTTCCAAAATGCAGCCGGTGCCAACCGTGCCGGAGCCGATGACATCGCCCGGATACAGCATGCAATCCTGCGAGGCGCGCGCGATCATTTCCGCAAACGTATAGTGGATGTCGCGCAAATTGCCGCGGGAGTACTCCACGCCGTTCACCCGCGCCACCATCGCGAGATCGTAGCGGTCGCCTTTTTCCCCCGGCACACGCACAGCTTCCAGCTCGTCTGGCGTCACCAGCCACGGCCCCATCGAGGTAGCGAAGTCTTTGCCTTTGGCTGGCCCCAGCCCGACCTTGACCTCTTCGCGCTGGATATCGCGCGCGCTCCAGTCGTTGAGAATCGAGTAGCCCGCAATATGCTCGTGCGCCCGCTCTACAGGGATATCCGTCCCCGCCTTGCCGATGACGCAAGCCACTTCCAGCTCGTAGTCCAGCCACCGGGTCGTCTTCGGCCGCCGAATGCTCGCCTCCGGTCCGCTAAAAGCCGCCGTGTTGGAAAAGTAAAAGACGGGAAACTCGTACCATTCGGGAATCATCTCCAGCCCGCGGCGTGCTCGCGCCGTTTTCACATGCGCCTCGAAGGCGTAAAAATCGCGAAAGCTGGCGGGACGCGGCAACGGCGATCCAAGACGCACCCCCTGCAACGCCACGTCTGTTTCGGAAGCAGGTGCGCTTTCGGAAATCGACGCCAGCCGCTCCCTCCACGCGTCCCACTGCTCCAGCAGCTCCTGCATCGTGCTCGGCGCGCCTGGAAGTGCGCTTGCGATGTCCCTGACTGTTTCGCCAAGCAGCAGCCCTGCCCGCCACGCCGTTTGCTCGTCTGGCCGATAGGAGACTACTTTCATGCGCTCCACTCCTTTTCTTTGGATGAGCAATCCTGGCTGCGTCAATGATTGGCACAGCCTTCGTTGCCCTTTTACTGGATAAAAATCTTATCCATGCTTATCTGTACAACAAAAAAACCCAGCTTACCCCGTTCGCTCATCCGGTGCATGACAAACAAGAGGGTTCCCCCTAGCTCTTGTCAACTATGCCGAAACATGCGTCAGGCGCAAGCTGGGTCTGTCTGCTACCGAAAAAAATCTTGCGGGATTTTTCCCCGCAGACAACCAGCGTATTTCCTGTTTCTTCTATCATATCGAAAACGCTTTCAGCTTTCCAGAGGAAATTGCCGAATTTTTTCGGCTACATCCCTTCCTTGTCATGCACAGGCAGCGCGGGAAAAAACTTTTGCAACAACGCCTGCATGTCGTCTGGCAGCGGCTCTGCAAACGCCATCGTCTCCTTGCTGCGCGGGTGGACAAAAGACAGCCGCGCCGCGTGCAGCGCCTGCCTGCCGATATGCTCCCGCCCGCCTGCGTACAAGTCGTCGCCTGCGAGCGAATGCCCGATGCTCTGCATGTGCACCCGAATCTGATGGGTGCGCCCCGTCGCAAGCTTCAGCTCCAGGAACGTCATGCCGTCACCGCGAGCCAGCACGCGATAGTGCGTGACGGCCGCTTGTCCATCCGGCCGAATCTGCCGCGTGATAAAGGAGTTTTCCGCAAGCCCGATCGGCGCATCAATCGTCCCTTCCTCCGAAGCGATGATCCCCTCGGCAATCGCCTGGTAATAGCGGTGCAGCGTCCGGTCCTGCTGCATCCGGCTGAACTGCTCGTGCGCCCACTGATTTTTCGCGACAATCATCAAGCCAGACGTATCTTTGTCCAGACGGTTGACGGCGCGAAATCTTCTCGCTTCGCCGCGCTTTTTCCAATAGGCGATCACGCCGTTGGCAAGCGTGCCTCCCGGATGGTTGCCCGTCGGATGCACGACCAGGCCGGCCGGCTTTGCGATCACCATCAAGTCCTCGTCCTCGTAGCGGATACATAGCGGCATTTCTTCGGGAGCCACCGTCTCTTCTTCCTCTATGTCTACCATGACAGCCAGTTCATCCCCGGCTTGCAGCCGTTCGTTCACAAACACGAGCGTGCCGTTGCGCGTAATCGTTCCTTTGAATTTGGCCCGGATCAGCAAGCGGCGCGACACACCGTAGCGCTTTTGCAGCACTTCCCGTACCGTCTGGCCCTCATCTGCCTCGTCCGCCGTAAAGCGTATCAATTCTTCCTGCATGTTGTCTCTCCTTTAGGTCTTCCCTGCATTCCCTGCTGTCCAGTATAGCAAAAAGACCCGCCGCAAGGACAACCTGCTTCTGCTACAGCGGGCGCTGCTGCCCGTTTTGCCTGACCTCAATCACGAAGGCATGTCCCGCATCTCCCTGGCTCCACTGGCCGCGCACGTCGAACAAATACCAGCCTGGCTGCTCGGGCACCTTCCACTGGTTGCCGTTTTCCAGCAATTGCTCGATTCGCTTCGTCCCGATCCATTGCGCAACCGTCAACGATTCATCAGTAGGCGGGGGCGAAAACGTAACCGTCAGCACGGCTCCCGGACTCACCTGCAGCGGCTTGGGCTTTTGTTCGCCGATCACTTCCGGGGGAGCGGCCATATCTTTGCAGACCGCCTCGTTTTCGTAGCTCCAGCAGGATGAGGTCGGAACCGTCGCCGCTGTTTTTCCTTGCCACGCGATGACAGGCTCCGGCGGTTGGGCGAGCTGTTGCGAATGCGGCTGATGGACCCAGCCAATCTGGCAGCCTGCCAAGAGCAAGGCAGTTGCCACGTACAGCGCGGCTATCCTTTCTACCTTTTTCATCCAATCACCTCTCCCATTAGACGAAAAAAAGAGCGATTCGTTTCAACCGTTTTTGGAAATTCGTGCTATTCTATCTAGTAAATTCACCTGGAGGCGCGGCCATGCGCCTCGCAAAAGAATGGAGAGATAAGGATGACCGAACCGTCTGTCAGTGAACGCTCCGGCCTGCTCATTCGCGAGTTTGATCCGCAGCGTGACTCGCTGGAAGCATTGACCCGCCTGTTGAACACCGCTTATCAAACGCTTGCCGAAATGGGTTTCCACTTTGTCGCCGCGAGCCAGGACGCAGCCACTACCGCGAAAAGAATCGCCTCCGCTACCTGTCTCGTCGGCTTGCTTGACGGTCAAATCATCGCGACCATTTCTTACTATCCGCCAGCCAAGACAAAAGGCACGCCCTGGTACGACGAGCCGTTCGTCGCCAAATTCGGCCAATTCGCTGTCGATCACCGTTATCGCAAGCACGGCATCGGCAGCCTCTTCATCCAGCGCGCAGAAGAGCTGGCGATCGCGGACGGGGCCACGGAACTTGCGCTGGATACGGCCGAAGGGGCGGAACATCTCAGACGCTACTACGCGGCAAAAGGCTATCGCTTCATCGCGTACGCGCAGTGGAGCACGACCAACTACCGCAGCGTCCTGATGAGCAAAAGACTGTCGCACGACTAAGCTTTGCGCTTTTGTCCCTACTGTAGCGTGCTCGCCGGAATGGAAAAGGTGCGGGACATTTCGGCCAAATACCCGTCGAGTTGCTCGGCGGGATTGTGCACGGCATCGCCATGGCATACTTCCAGCCGCAGCGGCTGAAGCTGCCGCAAAATCCGGCTGCTTTTCACCGCCTCTGTCATGTCAGCGGTGAACATCGGCATAGGACGATGCAGCCTGCCTCGCTTCGACGTAAACAAGTCGCCCGCCAACAGCACACGATCCTGCTCGTGATAGTAGATGACATGCCCTGGCGAATGGCCTGGCGTCCAATACGGCTGCAGTCCGGCGATGGCGGCCAATCCTCCGCCTTCTGCTTCCGGCAGCGGCTGCGCCAGGCCAGCCTGTACGTTGAACTCCCGTTTTTTGCGGCGCGGGTACAGCTCGCGGCCTTCCATGTACGGAATCTCGATCCGATGCGCATACACTGGCACTTGCTCCGCCGCGACGAGCTTTTGGACGGCCCCGACATGATCGGAGTGGCCGTGCGTCAGCAAGATGCGCTTCAGCGGGCCCGCGCCCTGTTTTTTCAAAAAAGCCGCAATGCCTTTTGCCATGAACGGCATCCCCGCATCGACCAGGGTCACGCCGTCCTCCTCCAGCACCGCCCAGACGCGCACGGGAATCAGCATCCACGCCTTGATGCACCATATATGCGCCGAGATTTGCTCTGCTTTCATCTTCAACCACTCCTTGTCATCAGTTGTTTGCTGCCCGCGAGGATGACGTCGACAGCGAGATCGAACGTCGGGGCCAATCTCTCCAGCAGACCGTCCAGCGTTTCCTCTGAATGCGTATAAGTCCCGACAATGCCGTGCAACGTATAAAAGTAAATCCGTGAAAACGCAAGCGCTTCCGCTTCCCCGACCTCTTCGGGCAAGGAGAGCTGCATCGCCCGGCGCAGCAGCGCAAACAAATGCGTGCGCAGCGCCTGGAGCTCTTTTTCCGGCTGCTCGACGTCGATGCGGGATGCTTTCACCATGAAAAACAGCGTGTACATGTTGCGGTTGCCGAGGCAAAAGCGGATGAACTGTCGGCTGATTTCGCGCAGCTTCGCCTCGGGGGGTACGGCTTCGTCTGCCAGCGTGCGCTCCATCTGCTCGGCCAGGCTTTGCAGCGGGCCTTTGGAGAGCTGATGCAGGAGCGCTTCCTTGTCTTTGAAATAAATGTAGAGCGTCGTATGGGAGCAGCCTGCGGCCTTGGCGATCTCGCGAATCGAGACGGCTTCGAATCCCCGCTCCGCGAAAAGCGCTGTCGCCGCAGCAAGGATGGCGCGCTTCGTTTCCTCTGAACGTACTTCCTGTCTGCTTGCCATGATTAAGCTTCACTCCTGATCTGATGTCCACCGAAGAAGTAACCAGTGGTTAGTAACCGTTGGTAATAATATAACCACTGGTTACCAAAATCGTCAAGCCTTTTTTTCCAAACACAGGAAACGCTCTGGCCCAACCGCAGCAAAAGCAAAAACCCCCTCTCGTCTCCAGGACGAACAGGGGGTTTCCTCAATACCAGCTTATGGCGCGAAACTTACTTCGCAGCTTTCGCAGCAGCGATCGCAGCTTCGTAGTTTGGATGCTCGCCAGCAGCAGGCACGTATTCTGCATAGACAACCTTGTCGTTTGCATCGACAACGAAAACAGCGCGGGACAAAAGACGGAACTCCTTGATCGCTACGCCGTAAGCCGTACCGAAGGACAGGTCTTTGTGGTCAGAGACAGTTTTCACTTTGTCGATGCCAGCAGCACCGCACCAGCGGTTTTGCGCGAATGGCAGGTCAACGGATACAGTCAGCACAGTTACGCCTTCCAGACCGGCAGCCTCTTCGTTGAAGCGGCGAGTTTGCGCGTCGCAAACGCCAGTGTCGATGGACGGGATTACAGAGATGATGCGCACGGTTCCTTTGGAATCGTCCAGTGTAACAGGGGACAGGTCGCCGCCTACTACGGTGAAGTTAGGAGCAGTATCTCCCACTTTGATTTCCGGACCGAGCAGGGTTACAGGACCCCCTTTGAAAACAAATGCGCCTTGACGTTCAACAGCAGTTGTCATGATTTCTTCCTCCTCACCAAATCTTTCATATGTACCTCATTTATCATACCCTATCATTCACTTTTTTTCACTATGCCAATAGTAGAAATTACAGATTCACTTGCACTTTCCCCGACGATTTGGCATCGCCCTTCACGATCCGCTTCACTTCGTGCTCGTACTCCCAGTCGGTTTTCGCGTTCAGCTCGTGGCAACGCATCAGCGCGTGATAGAGGGCGAAGACGAAGTCGACATGCTTCATCTCGTAGCGGGTTCCGTGCGCTTTTGGCAGGGCGGTGTTGATAATTTCGATCTGATAGGTAGCCTTCTCCCGCTTCTCCCTGACGGGGACGATGTAGCCCATCTGCTTCAGCACAAAGCCGTAGTCAAACTGGCCCTCGTCGTCAAAGTCAATCGTGTCGTCAGACGTAGCCAAATACTCCAGCAGCGTGCCCATATCCAGCGTCTCAAAGCAGGCCGGCTTGGGCAGCGCCAAGACCGAGCCATCCTGGTTCACAAAATAAATATGGTCGCGATAATGGAAGATCAGTTCGTCTTCGGGAACTTCCTCGGAAAACATCCAGAAGCTTTGCGGAATCAGCAAGCGCCAGATTTGCGCAGGGTTCGCATTCATCAATTCCATGGCAGGGTCCCTCCTTTACCCTACCAGTTTTGGCAAAACGCGCCTCTGCTATTCAGCCGCCTCTTCCATAAACCTCCGCCAGTCGCCGTGCTCTACCTTGGTCCCGGCTTGTCTCACGTAGTCATGGTCCAGGTAGCGATAGACGTACACGGGCACCTCCTGCCCCGTTTCGGCCAAACGGGCAACAACGACAGTCCGCTCGTACTCGTTGCGCGGGTCCCCCTGTCCATAATACGTCTCCAGCTCGTCGAGGACAGCCAATGCCTTTTCGTACACCTCAGGGGCAAAGTCAAGAATCGCGCCTGTCACTTCCGCCCCTTCCCCCAGCAGCAAGCCGGGATAGCCTTCTGGCAAATGATAGATTTCTCCTTCGATCGTCGCCTTGGCTTCCGTATGGGGAAACGGCTTGACGCAAAGCGCATGATTGTGAAAACCTTTTAGCAATGTGCCGTAAACGAAAACGGGAAGCTGCTTTTGCACATGGACTCACTCCAATCTGTTCGCTGATGGTGAAAAAGAAAAAAGGGTGTCTTGTATAGCGAAAATTTTGTATATTTATGCTATATATATTTTTTCATGTCTCGTCATGAGACGGAGGGGGAGAGAAATTTGGCAAAGAGAAAGATCAATCGGTTACTGGTAGCAAACCGCGGCGAGATCGCGATCCGCATCTTCCGCGCTGCCACTGAGCTCGGCATTCGCACTGTCGCGATTTACTCCGAGCAAGACAACGTCTCGATTCATCGTTTCAAAGCGGACGAGTCCTACCTCGTCGGTGCCGGAAAAGGCCCGATTGAAGCCTATCTGGATATCGACAGCATCATCGAGATCGCCAAGCGCAACGATATCGATGCGATCCACCCAGGGTATGGCTTCCTCGCCGAAAATGCCGATTTCGCCAAGCGCTGCCAGGAGGAAGGGATCATTTTCATCGGACCTTCTCCTGAACTGATTGAAAAATTCGGTGACAAGGTAGAAGCGCGCAAGCTTGCCATCGAAGCGCAAATTCCGGTCATTCCAGGGACGCCGGAGCCGATCGAATCGCTGCAGGAAGCTCTTCTGTTTGCCAAAGAGTACGGCTATCCGATCATCATCAAAGGGGTTTCCGGCGGCGGCGGCCGCGGCATGCGCATCGTGCGCAGCCAGGACGAGCTGCAGGAGTCGCTTGATCGCGCCCGATCCGAAGCACGTTCATCGTTTGGCAACGCCAAAGTGTATTTGGAGCGCTATCTGGAACAGCCCAAACATATCGAAGTGCAAATACTGGGCGACAACCACGGCAACATCGTGCATTTGTACGAGCGCGACTGCTCCGTCCAAAGACGCCACCAAAAAGTCGTGGAAGTGGCGCCAAGCCTTTCTCTTGATGACAACCTGCGGGAAGAAATTTGCCAGGCCGCTCTCACCCTCATGAAAAAAGCTGGCTACTCCAACGCGGGGACGGTCGAGTTTTTGCTCACGCCGGACAAGCGCTTTTACTTCATTGAAGTCAATCCGCGCATTCAGGTGGAGCATACGATTACCGAGCTGATTACCGGCATCGACATCGTGCAGTCGCAAATCCGCGTCGCGGAAGGACACGCCCTCTCCGATCCGGAAATCGGGATCGCCTCGCAGTCCCAGATTCAAATGAGCGGCTATGCGATCCAGTGTCGCGTAACGACCGAAGATGCGGAAAACAACTTCCTGCCCGATGCTGGCCGCCTGTCAGCCTGGCGCTCCGGCGGTGGCTTCGGCGTCCGTCTCGACGGCGGAAACGGCTATCCCGGCGCGATCATCACACCGTTTTACGATTCGCTTTTGGTCAAAATCTCCACGTACGGAACCAGCTTTGACCAGGCCGCGCGCAAAATGCTTCGAACGCTGCGCGAATTCCGCATCCGCGGTGTGAAAACCAACCTGCCTTTCCTGGAGAACGTCGTGACGCATCCTGATTTCCTCAGCGGGAACTACGACACCTCCTTCATTGATACAAAGCCGGAGCTGTTCGTGTTCCCCGGTCGTCAGGACAGGGGTTCGAAACTACTATCGTACATCGGCAACACGATTGTCAACGGCTATCCGGGCATGGCAAAGCCGGACAAAAAGCCGCACTTTGACACTCCGCGCATTCCGCGCACGCCGTTTGCCCAGCCGTATCCGGACGGCACGAAGCAAATTTTGGACAAGGAAGGCGCCGCTGGCCTCGTCCGCTGGATTCAGGAGCAAAAGCAGGTGCTCGTGACCGACACGACATTCCGCGATGCTCACCAGTCTTTGTTTGCCACACGCGTGCGCACCTACGACCTCGCCTCGATTGCCGAAGCGACAGGCAAGCTCGGCGCGGGACTTTTCTCCCTGGAGATGTGGGGCGGTGCCACGTTTGACACGTCCATGCGCTTCTTGCAGGAATCGCCGTGGGAGCGGCTGCAAATTTTGCGCGAGCGCATCCCGAACGTCCTGTTCCAGATGCTTTTGCGCGGGGCAAACGCAGTCGGCTACACGAACTACCCGGACAACGTCATTCAGGCATTTGTCAAAGCTTCTGCGGAAAACGGCATCGACGTCTTCCGGATCTTCGACAGCCTGAACTGGCTGCCGGGCATGCAGACAGCGATTGATGCGGTGCGCGAAACAGGCAAAGTGGCCGAAGCGGCGATTTGCTACACGGGCGACATTTTGGACCCGACCAAAACGAAATACACCCTGTCCTACTACGTCAACCTGGCAAAAGAGCTGGAAAAAGCCGGGGCGCACATCCTCGCCATCAAAGACATGGCGGGCCTTTTAAAACCTTACGCTGCCTATGAGCTCGTCTCCGCCTTGAAGCAGGAAATCGGCATTCCGATCCACCTGCACACGCACGATACGTCCGGCAACGGCGCGGCGATGCTGCTCAAAGCGGTCGAAGCAGGAGTCGATATCGTCGACGCGTGCGTCAGCTCCATGTCCGGCCTGACCTCGCAACCGAGCCTGAACGGCTTGATCGCGAGCCTCGCCCACACCGAGCGCGATACGGGCCTGTCGCTTGAGTCGTTCAACAAGCTGTCCGATTACTGGGAGGACGTCCGCCCGTACTACCAAGGCTTCGAGAGCGGCATGAAGGCCAGCAACACAGAAGTGTACGTCCACGAAATGCCGGGCGGCCAGTACACCAACCTGGAACAGCAGGCTAAAGCGGTCGGTCTGGAAGGACGCTGGGACGAGGTGAAGCGCATGTACGCTGTCGTCAACCAGATGTGCGGCGACATCGTGAAGGTCACCCCTTCCTCCAAGGTCGTCGGCGACCTGGCCCTGTTCATGGTGCAAAATAACCTGAACGAAGAAAACATTTGGGAAAAAGGCGAACGCCTCGACTTCCCGGACTCTGTCATCCAGTTTTTCCAAGGCTACCTGGGCCAACCGCCAGGCGGCTTCCCGAAACGTTTGCAACAGCTCGTGCTGAAAGGCCGCGACGCTTTCACCGCTCGCCCTGGCGAACTGCTGGCGCCGATTGATTTTAACGAGGTCGCTGCTGAGCTGGTGGAAAAAATCGGACGCGAGCCGAGCGAGCTGGATGTGCTGTCGTACATCATGTACCCGCAAGTGTACCTGCAATATGACCAGCGCCTGAAAGAATACGGCGACCTGTCCGTCCTGAACACCCCTACGTTCTTCTACGGGCTGCGTCCAGGCGAAGAGACGGCGATTACGATTGAGCGCGGGAAAACGTTGATTATCAAGCTGGTTGCCGTCGGCGAACTGCATCCGGACGGCCGCCGCATCATTTACTTCGAGCTGAACGGACAGCCGCGGGAAATTTTCGTCCGCGACCAGTCGGCCAAAGTCTCGGAGACGATCCGGCGCAAGGCTGATCCGCAAAACTCCGCTCACCTGGGCGCCTCGATGCCGGGCAAAGTGTTGAAAGTGCTCGTGTCCGAAGGGGACAAGGTACGCAAAGGCGAACACCTCCTCGTCAGCGAAGCGATGAAGATGGAGACGACCATCCAGGCGCCGCAGGACGGAAAAGTCAAGGCCGTTTACGTCAAAGCGGGCGAAGCGATCGAAACTGGCGATCTGCTCATTGAAATGGAGTAGGCATCGTCTATAATGGAAAGTAGCAGACGATGATTTCCATCGTATTCCAATTGTTCGCAAGGAGGCGATCGACTTGAAATTGGATCGGGTCAGCCATATTCCGTATAGCCAGCGAGTCGGCCGCTACCATTTCCAGATGGTTCAGGCGAAGCTCGGCGCACCTGTCGAACCGATTTTTGGCTATAGCCTGCAGCCATACTACACCCGACAGCAACAGTGGATGGCTGATCTCTCCGATTCCTTGTCCCGCCTGTACCGCTTTTTTGCTGACCTGGACAACGCTGCGCGCGAGTTTGATCCGTCTCGGCCAAACAGCGCGATCAACCAGCGAGCTGTCGCCTCCTCTGCTCCCGAAGCGGCAGCCGTCCAGGCAGATTCGCAAGCAGCGAGCGGCACGCACCGTTTGCGCATCGTCTCGCTGGCGAGCGGACAGTCCCATACAAGCAAAGCGTTGCCGGGCGACGCTCCTACCGTCGTCTTGGAAGGCCCGCAGCAATTTGTCCTGCGCATGGGCGAGCAAGAGGAGCTGTTTTCCTACGATTCGCAAGCCAGCGACTCTCACGCGGACAGCCTCCGCTCCATTGCGGAAGCGCTGCGGGGCAGTTCCCTTGGCCTCGACGCCCGGATCGTCTCCGAAGGCCAGTCCATCGCCTTGACGGTATCGTCGCGGCAGAGCGGAGCCGCCGCGGCTTTTGAACTGTGGGATGTGACGGGAAATACCGTTCGCTCGCTTGGGCTGGACCGCGTCACGCAAAAAGCATCAGACGCTGTCTACTTGTGGGATGGCGTGCAGCACACAAGCCCGTCCAATCGCGTAACGCTCTCGGACGGTGCGGTGCAGCTTTCCTTGCGCCAAGCGGGGGAAAACGAGATTGCCATCACCATCTCGCCCGACATGGAGCAACTGCTGCGGCACACCCGCACGCTGGTCAACGGCTACAACCGCCTGCATGCGTTTTTGGCGGAGCAGTCTCCTGTACTCGCGACACAAAAGCTCGACACGTTCACGCGGATGGCGCAAGCATCCGGCGGAGCGCTCGGCAACTATGGGCTTCGCGTACAGTCGGATGGGCAGATCGCCCTGGATGAGTCGGCCTGGCGTGCGGCGGTGTCCGCGAACTTTCCCGGGTTTGCCAAGGAAATGGCGGGCCTGTCCCGCTCTTTTCGCGAGGAAGTCATTCGGGTGCAAAGCAAGCCGTTTGCCTCGTTCTCCCGCTCGTATGAAGCGGCGACGTCGGCCAATCCGTACGAACAGACGACAGCCTCTGGCATGCAGTTCCGCTTTGCCACGCGAACTGGCTTGTTTTTCAATCAATTGTGGTAAAGGCTTGCGAGCCACGCCAATAAAAAACAGGTATGCCCTGGCCATAGGCCGCATACCTGTTTTATTTTCTTATCCCCGGTCTATCAGCTCTTCCAAGTCGTGCTCGTCTACTCTCACCCTTACCGGCTGGGTATGAACAGGTGGTTCCTCCTGCTTTTTAAACAGCGACTGCATCTTGTCCACAAACTGCGGGACCGAATCGAGAATCCGGTCGTACAGATGTGTCGTATTTTCAAGCGGTATGGAGCGGATTCCTTGTTTTCCGACCACTAAAAAGGCAACCGGAGTAATCGAGACGCCGCCCCCGCTACCGCCGCCAAAAGGGTGGCCTGCGATTCCCTGGTGATGCTGGTCGTACTGAAACTCGCTTCCCCCTGCCGCAAAGCCAAATCCTACCTTGGAGATCGGGAGAATCACGCTGCCGTCAGGTGTCTCGACCGGATCGCCAATGATCGTGTTGACGTCGACCATTTGCTTGATGTTTTCCATCGCTGTACGCATTAAGCCCTGAATGGGGTGGTCTGCCATAATAAGCTGCTCCTCCTTCCTGTATGTCTCATCTGTTAACATTCCCCCAACGATTTCAGAGCATGTACTGCTGGCTTTCGTTATTATGCTGAACCTATGAGCAGACTTCTGCTTTTTTACGCCTGCGATGGCGTCGTTTGCCATTTGCGCTGGTTGCTTCTTCTGATCCGCAGCGCAATTTTCAATAAGGACAAAAGAAAATGACCCAAATAAAAATGAAAGACGCAGCGAAACGTCGTCTGGATGACGGCTGCGTTCCAGACTGGCTGGACGCTCATCGCCGGCATCGCCCGCAGCGAGATGGAATGCGACAGGACGCCGACAATCACGCTTTTGACGCCCCAGATGATCCCGGTCAGTGCCCCGGTCTCAGCCGCCTGCCCAGTGCCCAAAAGCGTATGCCACTCCAGCTTGGTGCAGTGAATCTGCTTGCACAAGTCTTTGATGAGCGGCAACAAATCCCGCACCCGATCGACAAGCTCCCGGTAGTTGTGATACAACTCTTTCACTTGCCTGCGGGTAAAGTCTTTGACCTTCTCCTGTATTTTGCTTCCTTGCTGGATCGTGTCCACCTGCGCTACCAACTCCTGGCCGGCAGGA
Source organism: Brevibacillus sp. FW301-21C12A (assembly GCF_058788915.1). Taxonomy (NCBI): domain Bacteria; kingdom Bacillati; phylum Bacillota; class Bacilli; order Caryophanales; family Paenibacillaceae; genus Brevibacillus; species Brevibacillus sp. FW301-21C12A. The sequence continues at coordinate 10,266 of NZ_JBYTBG010000016.1, read as the reverse complement.
GACACCTTGAACAGCAGCATCGGGATCTCGTATCTTCGGGAAAACAAGCCGTGCCATACCGTAATCTCGACTTCTAGCTGGTCGTCTTCCTCTTTTCGACTGTAGTAACAAGTGATTTTCACTGGCGTGACGGCAAGCAGCGCCAGCAAGGCAAACAATCCGGCAAATACCCAGCCCCACAAAAAAATCCCCTCTTTCCACCGTTAGTATGAGTGGAAAGAGCAGGAAATATGTTCGAAAACTTAGCGTTAATCCAGCACGTACACTTTCACGCCTTGCTTCATGCCGTAGCTGCGGGCTTGCTGCAAGGTCGGCAAATACAGGTCGACATGGCGCTGTTTGACTGCGCCGCCGATGTCGGCCGCGACCGCATAGCCGTAGCCGTCGATATACAGATGGCTTCCCAGCGGAATGACGGACGGATCGACAGCGACGACACCCTCGCGCAGCGGATACTCCAGGTACGAGAGGATCGGCTGGTTCGGATTGCTGTACGCGGTCGTCTGGACGGTCAGCGCTTGCTTGTAAGCGGTTCCGTTAAAAAGCTGCTGCGAACTTTTCGCGGCCTCGCTTTTGACCAGGTGCAGCGCCGCATACGTGGCTGCTTCCGCTCTCGTCATCGCGTTTTTCGGCTTCAAGGTACCGTCTGCATACGGGCTGACCAAGCCTTTTTCCAGCGCGTAAACGAATGCCCGCTGGTAGCTCTTGCCCACGCTTTGCCCATCGGGATACTTGGCCAGTGTCTGGATCGTCGTCGACCATTTCACCTGGTTGACGGCACCGCTTTCGCCCTTGGAGCGAATCAAAATGGACACAAGCTCTTCTCTGGTGACAAGCTCATCAGCCTGCAAAAACAATTGGCTTCCTTGCTTCGTTCCGTGGACGATCCCGAGCCGATAAGCTGTTTCCGCAAAAGGAGCCATCCAACTGCTTGCAGGTATGTCGGCAAACGGCGACTGACTTGTCGTACCCGGCGCAATGCCCTTTGCTTTCACAAACATCGTCACCAGCTCGCCGCGAGTGACAGGATCGTCCGGGCGGAACGACTCGGCGTTGCCAACAGCCCCTGCTATGTAAAGTTTTTCAATTTCTTTTTTGGCCCAATGGTCGGCAATGTCTGTATAAGGTGTCGCATTCGTCTCGTTTGTCTTTGCCTCTGCGACTGGCGTGCCGATGACCAGCAAGGCTGCCAGCGAGGCCAGGATCAGTTGTTTCCTCATCATCATCCTCCAAAAAAGCGATTTGCAATCCTTTCGTTTCATTTTATCGAAACATTTCGGGAACACAATGTACAATTGTTCCCAATGGCCGCTTGGACAGAAAAATAGCGCTTTGGGCCGGGCAGCCCCGTACACCGGACCCGTTTGCCTTCGTGAAAAAAGGCCCCTGATCGGCGCATGGTGCGCCAAAATCAAGAGCCAAAATCAAGAGCCTTTTGTTCCGCGCTGCGTTATTTGGCGAAAATATGCTTGCCGATCTTCACGACTTGCGGACGAGACCAGATCCATTTGGAGGTGGCGGTCGATGGATTGAAGTAATAGAGCGCACCATTGGTTGGGTCCCAGCCTCTTACTGCTTCCCATGCGGCCCGGTAGGCCGTCTTGTTGGGGCTCAACCAGTACTGTCCATCAATGACCGCCGTAAACGCGTACGGCTCGAAAATGACTCCCTTGAGCGTGTTCGGAAAGTCTTTGGACTTCAGACGGTTCAGGGCTACCGCCGCGACGGCCACCTGCCCGGTAAAGCTTTCTCCCCGTGCTTCTGAATAGACCAACTGGGCGAGCATTTGCATCTCGTTTCGATTGACCGATACTTTTTTTAACGCCCGCCATGTATTTGTACCAGCGACGCCATCGACTGGCAGTCCGTATGCTTTTTGAAACTTTTTGACTGCCTGGACGGTGTTCGCTCCGTAGCTGCCATCCAGCCGGTCCGTATAATACCCCAACAGTTGCAGACGATACTGCAAATCCCACACATCCCCGCTCTCGCTGCCTCGCTTCAAGAGCGGCGCAGCAAAAGATTCAGCAGGGCAAACAAACGCGACGGCAAGCATCGCCGAGAGCAGGGTCGTCAATGTTTTTTTCATCCATGACATGAACATCCCCTCCTTACGCCACCATTCTACTAGCTGGCGAAAGTAGGTTCAATTCAAGCATTTTGGCAGCACAGGTAACATATGACGCGCTTTTTCCTCTTTTAGCCTTTTGGCCGGAAGATCAGGGCCATGAAAAAGCCAAAGACGATCGCCGCCGATATGCCTGCGCTGGTCACTTCAAAAATGCCGGTCACAATGCCGATCAGCCCGTGCTGCTCTGCTTCGGCCATCGCGCCGTGGACGAGGGCATTGCCGAAGCTGGTGATGGGAACGGTAGCGCCTGCCCCGGCAAACTGGACGAGCGGCTCATACAGCCCGAAGCCGTCCAGCACCGCCCCGGCGACCACCAGAGATGACATCGTATGCGCCGGTGTCAGCTTGACGACATCCATGAGAAACTGGCCGATCACACAAATGATTCCCCCTACGAGAAACGCCCATAAAAACGTCATGCTATCACTCTCCAGGTCACTCGGACTCGATGGCCACGGCGTGTGCGACACAAGGGATGCTCTCCCCTTGCTGATACGAGATGGGCGATAGCAGCGCGCCTGTCGCCACCACCAGCATCCGCTTCCATTCGCCTGCGCTCATCCTCCGCAGCAGGTGGCCATATGTAACGGTCGCAACGCAGCCGCAGCCGCTCCCTCCGGACCAGACATTCGGGTTGTCTCCATAGATGAGCTTCCCGCAATCAATGTAGCGCTGCAGCGGCACCATCACGTTATGTTTAGGCAATAGTTCCGACAAAATCGCATGCCCCACTTTCCCCAAGTCTCCCGTTACCACCAGGTCGTAGTGGTCGTGCGGGAGCTGGAAGTCGCGAAAATGCGTTTCGATCGTCGACAGCGCAGCCGGAGCCATCGCCGCCCCCATGTTGAACGGATCGGTCATCCCCATGTCCACGACTCGGCCAATCGTGGCGCCTGCTATGCGCAAGCCTTTACCTTTGTTGCCGACGACCGCTGCTCCTGCTCCCGTAACCGTCCACTGGGCGGTCGGCGGCTTCTGGGAGCCGTACTCTGTCGGGTAGCGGTATTGCTTTTCTGCCGCCCCGTTGTGGCTGGACGTCGCCGCGAGCACGCAGTCCGCCGCCTGGCTGTCCACGAGCTGCGCAGCCAGTGCCAAGCCTTCCATGGCGGTCGAGCACGCCCCGAAAATGCCGAGAAACGGGATCGCCAGCGTGCGGGCGGAAAAGCTGGCGGAAATGATCTGGTTCATCAAATCGCCTGCGAGCAAAAAGTTGATCTGCTCCTTCGCCAGCCCCGCTTTTTCGATGGCTTTCGAGCACGCTTCCTCCAGCAGCACCTTTTCCGCCTTTTCCCAGCTCTCCTGACCGATCATCAAGTCCCCGTGCAGCGTATCGAAATCCTCTGCCAACGGCCCCTGTGCTTCAAATGGCCCGCCGATGGCAGCGTGGCCGAGAATAAACGGCTTGGAGGGAAACACCCACGACTGATGGCCCTGGCGCATGCGTCACCCTCCCATCGTAAACAACGTTTTTAACAGACCGATGATGAAAGCGGCAACAACCCCAAACACAATGACAGAGCCTGCGAGCTTGAACATATTGCCGCCGACGCCAAGCACCAGCCCTTCGCTTCTATGCTCGATGGCGGCTGAGGTAATCGAGTTGGCAAAGCCCGTCACCGGAACACTCGTCCCCGCCCCCGCCCATTGCGCAATCCGGTCGTAGACGCCCAGCCCTGTGAGCAGCGCCGAAAGCAGGATCAGGACAGCGGCTGTCGGATTTCCGGCCGTTTTCTCGGTAAAGTCAAAGTATCGGATGAACAGCTCTGTAATCCCCTGGCCAATCAGGCAGATGAGGCCCCCCACGAAAAAGGCGCGGATGAAGTTGCGCACGAGCGGACGCTTAGGCTCATGGCGCATCGCCAACTGCTGATACTCTTGCTGCACGGGGGTCAGATTCTTCTTTTTTTGATCCGCCACTTTTCTCTCACTCCTTTTTTACCGTATCAAAAACGGCTTCAATTGGTCGATGACTTGCTGCAATTGCTCCGCGTCACGCTGATAAGTCTGTTTGGCCTCTTCGCTTTTCGTCGCAAGGGCAAACAGCTCCAGATCGGCCTGGCATTTTTTCAGTGTCGCAAACGTCAGCTTCATCGCTTGCGGGGCGGGCACCTGAATTTTGTCGTCATACAAATCGAGGTACAGCTCGCCGCCTTTGTCGACCTGGCCGAGAAACACGTTCTCCAGCGCCACGCCCGCTTTTTGCAATTGCGTGCGCACCCAACGGCGATTGTAGCCCGCTGTCGCCAACGGCTCGTCCATGATGACGCCATCCATAATGACGACCTGGTTTTCTTCTGCCGGCGACACGGTCAATTCCAACTGCTGCGGCGTCACGGGTTGGTTCTCGGACTTCAAGAGCACGCTCAGTTCCCCGTTTGTCTCCATCAGGGCGAACTCCACGTCCGCTACCCGGAACACGTTTTTGATTCGCAGTTGCTCCAGCAATTCTTCCGCCGTGAGACGTTCCTTTTTCAGATTGTCCTCCAAAATTTTCCCTTCTTTAATAAGAACGGTCGACTTGCCATCGAAAAAGTCGCGCAGCACCTTGCTTTTGAGCGTCAGCCATTCCATCAGGACAGGGACAATCGCAAAAACACCCATGGCAATCAGACTGTGAACAATCGGTCCGTCCAACTCCGTCGCCAAGAAGGCAGCGATGGAGCCGATCGTAATGCCGACGATGTATTCAATGAGCGAAAGCTGCTTGATTTGCCGCTTTCCAATGATTTTCGTCAGAATAAACAAGTATGCCAGCGCTCCCAGCGAGCGTAGCAAAATATTGAACCAGTCAGGCATGCTCCACCTCCGTCAGCCCTTAAAAGAAAAGCCAAGAGAGAGGGAGTCCCTCTCCCTCATTCACAGCAGGCTAGAAGCCTTTGTACTGTGGCTCTTCGTTCTCCAACTCTGTCACGCGTTGCTGCAGGTTGTTCACAATCGTTTGGGTTTGCTCGGCAGCTTCTGTGTACAGTTGCTTCGCTTGCTTGTTTTGCGTGCTAAGCGCGAACGACTCCAAATCTGCCTGCGCACCCTTCAGGCTGGCAAGCGCCTGTTTTACTTGTGCTCCAACTGTCATAATCCTTTCACCTCCCAACACCTATAGAATTAGCCTCTCACGCTGAAAATATGCGGTCGAGTTTGCCTTTTTTTCTGTAACTTGTTTCCAAATAATTCTATATGCATGAAAAAGGAAAGACACCCGCAGGTGCCTTCCCTCATCCAGCTATGCAATTAGCCACGGCCAGCCAATTGTTGTTCAGCGAAGGCAACAAGACGTTTTGTGATCTCGCCACCCACTGAACCGTTTTGACGGGAAGTGGTGTCCGGACCAAGCTGAACGCCGAATTCAGAAGCGATTTCATACTTCATTTGGTCCAGCGCTTGGTTTGCTTGAGGAACCACCAGATTGTTGCTAGAGCGGTTGTTGTTAGCCATCTGTAATCACCTCCTCGTCGTTGGTAGGTTTAATATGTGTGAAGTTTTCGTTGTTCATTCGCCTTTTTCATTTCCAAATTTAGACTCCAGTTGAAAAAGCAGCTCAGCGATATGGGTAGCCGCTGCCGGACGCCTTAGCTTGTCCATCTGCCGGGCGATCCTATCCTTTTGATCGGAGTGGCGCCAGCGCCTGATAATCTCCCGGATTTCCTGCGGCGTACTCGCCAGCACGGCTGCGTTTTGCTGCGTGAGAAAAGCGCTGTTATGCCTTTCCTGACCGGGCAGCGGCTGGTACAGGATCAGCGGCGTCCGCAAAGCGAGCGACTCCGCGCACGTAATGCCTCCGGGCTTGGTCACGTACACGTCTGCCGCGCCAATCCACTGCCACATGCAGTCTTCAAAGCCTTTGACGACAAGCTGGTGCCGCTGGCCGCTGTGCGCTTGCTCTGCCTCCAACTGCTTTTTTAGGCGGGCATTTTTTCCGGTTAGCGCGACGACCTGCAGCGGCTCCTCCTCTGTGAGCAAAGCGCGAATGACTTCTTCCATCTGACCGTAGCCGCCCTCGCCTCCGCCGATCAGCACCGTAAAGCGCTCCGGAGCAATTCCCAGCCGCTTTTTCCACTCGTGCCTGGCCGTCTTCTCTGCCAGGCTGAACGCATGGCGGATCGGAATGCCGCAGACGTGAATTTTTTCCGGGCGGATCTGGTAGCGCCGTTGCAGCCGCTCTGCCATCTGCTCATGCGCTACCATATAAGCGTCGATCTGCGGATCTACCCAAAAGCGGTTAATGTGAAAATCAGTCGGCACACTGACCAACCGAAACGGCTTGTCCGCCTTTTTCTTCGCATAGGCAAGCGCCGACAGGCAGTAGGCATGCGTCGCAATTACGACGTCCGGCTGTTCCGCCTGCAGCACCCGCCGAAGCAGTCGCGTCGAGAGCCACCAGCCAAGCGGCTTGGACAGCGACTTTCCCCACATCTCATCCTGTTCGTACATGCTGTGCCAGATGGGCTTGGCGTATTTGAGCATGTTGAAATAAAAAAAACGGGACAGCACGCGCAAACCCGGGCTGGCTGTCTGTAAGCCTCCGATCACCCGGGCTGATTCCGCACCGTCCATTTTTTGCAAAACCTCCTGAAGCGCCTCTGCCGCTACCCGATGCCCACTGCCTGCCCATTCCTCGGTGACCAGTAAAAAACGTTTGGCCATCAAAGCGTATCTCCTGTCGACGCGCCTTGTCCGTAACGCGCAAGCAACAACTCCTTGGACATGTAGACCCGTTTTAGCGGCATGTCGTGCTTCCACGTCTGCACCCGTCTTTTGCCGTTGGGATGAACCAGCCTGAGCATGAGCCGCAAGTACCAACGCTTGTAGCGGAAAAACCAGTTCATCGGCACGTCCGAGATGGAAAAGCCCAGCGGGGCGACTCCTTTGTGCAGCATGGTTGTGCCTACGATTCCTTTGATTTGCTCCCGCTCCTCCATCGCTTCCAGAAAGGCGGCCAACCTGGGCAGCGACTGCAAAATATGCCTGCGCAACAGCAAGGCGACCCGCAGCTCGTCCTGCACTCCCCGGCAGAGCGTAGCAAAGTAATAGTTGTGAATATGTATTTTCAAAATCAGATCGCCGTCATGAATGGTCCGCTCGTCTGACGTGCGTAATGTCTCCCCCCGATAACGCAAGGGAACGACCCGGAAGATGTTGTTCCCTTTTTCGATGTAGGTAAGTCTGGTGCACCGTTGGTAGATTTCATCCCAGTATCCCCATAGCATCAAGAGATTTGTGTTCATGTGCAACGGTTCCTTTCCAGCGATGTTTACTTTGTTTGTAGTATTCCCCAGTATCGCTTCCTTTCATTACCTCTTCAGGCCCTTTTCATCCGTCCCCACAGCATGATCGCTGCCGAGGCAATGGCCGGGAGCCACATGTGGTTAAGCATCAGCGGATTGATCCATTTCCACACGTACGGGTCTTCGAGACACATGTCCACCGCTGTAAAGGCCAACACCCCGCCGCCGAGAATGACCAGGCCTGGAAAACGGTTCATAAGCCTGGCGACCCATGTGCTTCCCCACATTAACAGCGGAATGCTCATTCCCAGTCCAAGCAAAACCAGCCATATATCGCCATGCGCCGCTCCACCAACCGCCAAAACATTATCCAGGCTCATTACAAAATCCGCCAATATAATCGTTCTGACCGCCTGGCCGATTGTCTGATTATGCGCTACCTCTGTCGTTTCCTCCTGGTTGCTCACCATCAGCTTGATGGCAATCCATAAGAGCAGTCCTCCCCCGACCGCCTTGACAAGCGGAATATCGAGCATCCAGGTCGTCACGCCCGTCAACCCGATTCGCAGGACAACAGCCCCGATCGTTCCAAACAGGACAGCACGGCTTCGCTCCCGCAGAGGCAAGCCCCGACAAGCCATACCTATGATGACAGCATTGTCGCTGCTCAGCACCAGATCAATCATGAAAATATGCACCAGACCCAGCCAAAAATGCTCTCCCATCCCTGCCTCCCTGGTCCATGTAAATGTTTGTCCATTCTACTTTATGCGATTAGAATCGGACTCATGATTGAATATTTTTCCGAATAAAGGCGTATTTCAGCGGATTTTGTCAATAAAAAAATCCCACAAAAAAACATTTTATCGCGAAATCGGGATAATTATACCTTGTCTAATCTTACCCTTTTCCCTTACGATTTTAGTGGGGTGGATAATGCGATGGTGGAGACTGTGACGCTTAATCTATTGAACGTTTCACGGAAAATTTTAGATTTGGCTCCAAGAATTACTACGATATGGTTACAGGAAATTGTTCGCAGTATGGAAATTCCTGTAACCATTCCTCGTGATTTTGCGGAGAAACGAACTGTGCTCTTAGCCCGTTATCTGGTGGAAGACGTAGATCAGGACATGCAGAACTGGGCACTGGATATGGGAGAGTGGCTGCGTTCGCAGGAGTTCCCCTTTTCCTCCATTTTGCGTACGTATCAGTTGTATCGAAATGTCTTTTGGCGCGTGCTTCAGCCTGAACTGCAACAATGGTCCCTCTCTCCGCAGGAGATGCACTATCTGGAGCGACAACTGGGGAAGGCGATGGATGAGAGTGTGTTCTGGGCTGTCTATCATTTCGAGCAGATGATAAACAAGGAGCTCGTGCAAAAGGAAGAAACGATTTCCTACCTGCACAATGACAAACTGACCATGCTGGGGAAAATCGCCGCCAACATGGCGCATGAGCTGCGCAATCCGCTGTGCGCGATTGAAGGCTTTCTCAAGCTGATTAGCGAGTCTACGCAGGAGCAGGCACAACTGCAGACGTACATTCAAGTCGTGATGCATGAATTCGAAAATTTGCACCGGCAAATAACAGGTTTTCTCAGCTTCTCCAAAAAACCGATTTTAGATGAAATTTTCAAAACTGTCCAAGTTGAGCAACTGCTCGCCGAAGTAGAAACGCTCATTACTCCGCGACTGGTAGGAGAAAACATACGCTTTGAAAAACAAGTCCACTCCTGCGCCCTGGCTTGTTATGAGGAAGGCTTAAAGCAGGTCGTCGTCAATCTGTTGAACAATGCGATCGACGCTGTGCAAAATCGAACAGACAAGTACATCCACGTCATTGCCACCGCTTCGGATGGCTGGCTCTATTTGAGCGTGGAAAACAACGGAGAAATGATTCCTCCCGACATTGTCGAGATTTTGTTCCAACCGTTCTTTACGACCAAGCAAAATGGGACAGGCATCGGTCTGTCTATCTGCAAAAACATTATCGACAAACATAATGGCACCATCCATTGTGATTCCAACGAAAATCGTACCCGTTTCGTCGTGTCGCTGCCGATTTTATCGCCAGAAGAAGCAGCCGTCCAGGCAGCGGTATCTACGTGAAAGCATTCATTTTCTCCGCTTCTCCGCGCAAAAAAGCCTCCTGAGATTCAGGAGGCAATGCAAGAGATCCGTTACCTATTCGTTCGGTAAGCGACCTTAGCCTTACTGTACACGAAAACATATGTTTCTACCACTGAAAACGTCAGACAGCTTTCGACATCTGTTTTATGCAGCAGTCTGTCCCTCTATAGATGATGAAAACGTTCGTGCTCTTAAGCCCCGTTTGCGGGCGTTTCCTATTGGGCTTGGGCGAATTAGCGAGCTTGGGGCTGGGCCTATACGCACACGCTTGCACACTCGCTTTCGCGCCCGCATGCAAAAGGACCTGTGGCAAGGCTGAAGTGAATCGCCGCCTCGTCTCACAGGTCTTTTTCTGTGTGTGCGTCCTCCTTGCTTTTGTTCTTGCGTCGCTTTTGCCTCGGCCAAACGGTTCTGCCCAAGCTTGGCCGCAAGCGCTGTTTCGAGCTGAATCATCTTTTTTATTGCAAAAAAGCAGAGAGCCGATTGGTTCCCTGCTTTTTGTGTATGGAGCGGGTGATGGGAATCGAACCCACGCGACCAGCTTGGAAGGCTGGAGTTCTACCATTGAACTACACCCGCATCTGACTTATATGGTGCCGAGGACCGGACTTGAACCGGTACGGGAGAAACTCCCGACAGATTTTAAGTCTGTTGCGTCTGCCCATTCCGCCACCCCGGCAATTTCGTTACGAATCTTTGGGCAAATCATGGTCGGGAAGACAGGATTCGAACCTGCGACCCCTTGGTCCCAAGCCAAGTACTCTACCAAGCTGAGCTACTT
>NZ_JBYTBG010000015.1:0-105348 GCF_058788915.1 Brevibacillus sp. FW301-21C12A | reverse complement strand
GTCTTAGGAGGGGCAATGAGATGCCCTCATCTTGAAGGCTGTTCAAAACAGAAATGGACTGCGAACGCTTAGTCATTGTGGAAGGCTTGCGGCTTTAGCCGTGGGAGTCTCAATTTGGCCTGGGAGCTGAGCTGGGCAAGACGTATCGCGCGGAAACATAGCCGCGACGCCTCGAAAACGCCAGTGTTTCTGGCGTTTTTTTGTTGCCGCAGCGATGAACTTTTTAACATGTTCCGCCTCGTTTTATTATAAGCTAACAGGAGGGACAATCTTGCCCCCTGTATCTGGATGATTGAAATGCGACAATACATACGACTCGTGGAGGAACTTTCATGGAACAGCTTTTGATGGGGAGTTTTCTGTCCGCGATGGCAACGGGGGTCGGGGCTCTGCCCATTCTGTTTTTTCGCACGGTCACGCACCGTTGGCGGGATATTCTTCTGGCCTTTACCGCTGGCATCATGGTGGCGGCAGCGACGTTCAGCCTGATTCCGCAGGCGATGTCCAACGCCCCGTTTATGATCGTCTGTCTGGGCGTGCTCACCGGGACGCTTTTTCTCACCGTTTTGGAGAGCGTGATTCCACATATTGATCTGGAGCACACGAGAGTCAACATCGCGATGGACTCGCAGGCGCTGTTGATCCTGATGGCGATTACCTTGCACAATATCCCGGAGGGGCTGTCGGTCGGGGTGAGCTATTCGAGCGAGCAGCCGGAGCTTGGCGGCCTCATCGCCTTTGCCATTGGCCTGCAAAACGCGCCGGAAGGGTTTCTGGTCGCGCTTTTTCTGATTAATCAAAAGGTCAGCCGGCTCAAAGCCTTTTTCCTGGCGACGATGACAGGAGCGGTGGAAATCGCGTCGGCGATCTGCGGCTACTACCTCACCGCCGTAGTCAAAGGGCTGGTGCCGTACGGCCTGGCGTTTGCAGCAGGCGCGATGCTGTTTATCGTCTACAAGGAGTTGATCCCGGAGAGCCACGGGGACGGCCATGCGCGCTCCGCGACTTTTTCGTTCATTTTGGGTCTGTTGGTCATGATCGGGCTGGTGCAGTTTTTCGGGTGAGCGGATTTTTTGCGAAAGAATGCGGAATTTGTGCAACTACCCCTCACAAAAGCGGCGAAAAAAACCGAAACCATAATATAGATAGATTTCGATTATGGTAATAGGGAGTGTCACGATGGAAAAGTCTACCTTGATAGGTATCGTACTAGGTATTGTTGCAGTAGTGGTCGGGATGATCTTGAAGCACGCGAGTCCCTCGGCCCTGCTGAATCCGGCAGCGTTCATGATTATCATCGTGGGTACGATCGCCGCCCTTTTCAACGCATTTCCCATGTCGGAAATCAAAAGGATTCCTGCCCTTTTCAAGGTTATTTTTAGCGAGCAAAAACTCCCTGCCAAAAGGGAATTGATCGGTCAGTTTATGAACTGGGCTTCCATCGCCCGTCGCGAAGGTTTGCTCGCGCTGGAAAACACGTCCGATGAGATCGAGGACCCTTTCCTGCGCAACGGCATGAAGATGATTATCGACGGGGGCGAGCCGGATTTCGTCCGCGACGTGCTCAATGAGGAAATTCACGCCATCGAGGAACGCCATCAGGCAGGTGCGCTTGTGTTCAGCCAGGCGGGTAGCTACGCTCCGACCCTCGGGGTACTCGGAGCGGTAGTCGGTCTGATTGCGGCGCTCGGCAACCTGAGCGATATCGACGCACTCGGCCTTTCCATTGCGGCCGCGTTCGTGGCGACCTTGCTCGGTATTTTCACCGGGTACGTGCTGTGGCACCCGTTTGCAACCAAGCTGAAACGAAAATCGAAACAGGAAATCGAGATCAAAAAGATCATGGTAGAAGGACTTCTTTCCATCCAGGCTGGCGTTTCTCCGGCAGCTATCGAGCAGAAGCTTCTGGTGTACATCCCGTACAACGAGCGTGCCGAGATGAAGGAAGAAATGAAGGAAGAGAAGAGGGAGGAAGGAGCTGCGGTAAATGGCTAAGCGACCGAAGAGACATGCTCAGCACGAAGAGCATATGGACGAGTCTTGGCTGATTCCGTACGCGGACTTGCTCACCCTCCTGCTCGCTTTGTTTATCGTATTGTTTGCCTCCAGCGAAATGGACGCCAAGAAGTTCGACCAGATGGTTCGCTCCTTTAACGTTGCGCTGAACGGCGGAGTGGGCGTGCTGGACCAGCCAAGCCCGATTCCGCTCGACCCGAACATGATGCAGCAAACGATACATAAAGGCGCTCAGGAAAGGCCGAAGACAGAAGAAGAGAAAAAGCTGGAGGAAGCCGTCCGCAAAGAGACAGAGGACTTGAAAAAGCTGCAAACACAGCTCGAAGGCTACATCCAGCAAAACAAGCTGCAGGACAAGCTCCAGACGAAGCTGACCGAAGAAGGGCTGCTGATTACGATTCTGGACAACGCCTTGTTCGACTCCGGCAGCGCCGTGCTGAAGCCGGAAGCGAGAAAGCTGGCAAGCGAAATGGCCGCGATGCTCGTTCCCCATCCGAAAAAGGTGACCGTGACCGGACATACGGACAACGTGCCGATTCATCGTGCTGAATTTCCGTCCAACTGGGATCTTTCCGCCAAGCGCTCCGTCAACTTTTTGAAAGTGCTTCTGGAAAACAAAAAACTGGACCCGACCAAATTCAGCGCGACTGGCATGGGCGAGTACCATCCGGTAGCCCCGAATACGACAGCGGAAGGCCGGGCGAAAAACAGACGGGTAGAGGTAGCGATTTTGCGCGACCTGGCCTCCCCGCCGAAAAACAGTGTCAATCCATAAGCAAAAAGGATAGCGCCCGATTCAGGTGCTATCCTTCGTTATTTTCGGGAGCTTTTGGACAATCGCAGCTTGCACTGGATGCCTGCGGTTCTCCCATGGCGAGCCTCAACTGCTCCATCCGTTTTTCTCCCCACTCATACATCAGCTCGATGATCGGCAAAAGCGTCATCCCTAGCTCCGTCATGGAGTATTCCACGCGTGGCGGAACTTCGGGATACACCTCGCGATGGACGATTCCGTCCTCGATCAGCTCCTTGAGCTGGTTCGTCAGCATTTTATGCGTGATTTTCGGAAACAGCCGCTGCAGTTCGCTGAAACGGTGCGGGCCTTCCACACCGAGGTGCCAGAGGATGACGACCTTCCACTTGCCGCTGAACATGGACAGCGTCAGCTCCTTGGAGCAAGTAAAATCGCCGTTGCGGATTTTTTCCATCGTTTCTTTTCTCAGGTCAGACATGGTTTTCTCCCTTTGCTTACGGTTTGTCCATAGGTACCCTTTTGGTAACTACCGCACAAAAAAGTGCATTCTTATGTTGCCAGGCGCACGCCTTTATAATAAGCGATGTGGAAAGCAAAGCAATCCTATCGTTTGGAAAAAAGGAGTGAAGCCATCATGGCCAAAAAAGTATTGATGCTGACAGGTGACGCCGTAGAGGCGCTGGAAGCTTATTATCCGTACTACCGCTGCCTGGAGGAAGGGTTCGACGTGACGATCGCTTCCCCTACCGATAAAAAAGTGCTCAACACCGTCGTGCACGATTTTGAAGACTGGCAGACCTTCACGGAAAAGCACGGCTACCAGATCGAAGCGCACGCCACTTTCGACGAGATCAATCCAGAGCAGTACGATGCGCTGATTATTCCAGGAGGACGTGCTCCTGAGCATATCCGCCTGCACAAAGATTTTGCCCGCATCGCCCGCCATTTCTTCCAACATGATAAACCAGTTATGATTTTGTGTCATGCGAGCGTGGCACTTACCGTCATCGCCGACGAGATCAAAGGCCGCGAGATGACTGCCTACTTCGCTTGCCGTCCAGAGGTGGAAGCAGCGGGAGCCAAGTACATCGAGACTCGCTTCCACGTAGACCGCAACCTGATTTCCGGGCACGCCTGGAACGACCTGCCGCAACTGATGAAAGAATTTGTGAAGCAAGTAAATGCCTAATTACAAGCCAAAAGCCGATTCGCCAATGGGGGCGCAATCGGCTTTTTTTATAGACATCAGGAATGGATAAGACTCTTGGGCAGCATTGCGAGACGGACTGTCAGCTTGGAAAACGGTTGATCGTAGCGGTAGTGGTGAGAGGAAACAGGAGAAAGCGCTACAGGTACTTGGGCCTCTGGCGGGGGAGCGAAGACTGTCCGCCTCCGGAGAAAAAGGAAAACCGCGTCAAAAGTAGAGGATTCAAAAGAAGTAGGTTCAGGTTGACGCTGAAAAGCGTGTTTTCCTTTTTCTCCTCCGGCTAGGTAGGAGTCCCAAAGACCTTCGCTTGCTTTCTCCTGTTTCCTCTACGAGCTGTTTCTGTCGTTCGGGGTTGATTTTGGGGTTGTTGTTAATCAGGAAGCCAAGAAGCGTAAGGCAAGGGAAAAATTTCAAAAAGCATTGTGTATGGTCAAACAGGTAGAATGATAGCTCTCAAGAAGGTCCACACGAATGCCCGCACTCCTTCTTTGAAATTCTTGTATGATGCTTTTTATCCTGCGTTTTCTTTCCCCCTCCGACCATCCCCTTGGCCCCTGACGAGGAAAGAGACGAAATCCGCGAAAGCTCTTTGGGCTCCCAACCGAGGCGGAGGGGAGAAAGCGAAACACGCTTTTAGCGTCCAACTCTGAGAGGCTACCTGAATCGACCACTTTTGGACGCGGTTTCGCTTTTTCCCCGGAGCCGGGCAGTCCTCCCCCCCAGCAGGGAGCCCAAGAAGCTACCGCGATTTCGTCTCTTTCCTCGCCACACCAAAAGTTCCGATGAAGGAGCTTTTCAAGCAAAAACGCCCCGACAGCCCCATGCCCACATCACCATGCTACTATGCTGCTATAGTTTCAACCCAAAAACGGATACGCTTCATCCACCTATATGGCCAACATAGCAGCCTTCGCCCCAAAGGAGAAAGCAAGACTTGTGCCCTTTGGGTACGAAGCCTCCGCCAAAGGCTTGGCGCAACCAAGTTTTTTACGCGAACGCAAACATTTTCCAGCCAATTGTGTTACAAAACGCCCGCTCCGTCGTCTAATAACTGTGAGATGTGTGTTTGACAGGCATCGCGATCAACCGGGAGGCGTTCAGAAATGTATAAAAAACTCATCGCGTTAGGGTCGGCACTGGCAATCGGGGTGACAGCCTATTCTGCAGCCTCGATTGCGCAGCAGCCAGCCAACGCCGCAGCAGCAGTGGAGAAACCGGCGGAAGCTGCGCAAAGCACGCTGGCCGAGCAGTTGAAAATGCTGGAGAGCGGGATCGTTCCCACTTCCCCGTACGAAACAGTCCAAACATGGGCGAAAGCGGTCAAAATGCGAAACGGCGCCCTGCAATACGCGCTGTTTACCGAACAGGCGCGCTTGGGGCTAAAGACACCAATGGAGAGCTTCCATTGGGTGACGGGGGCATCCAGCCCGTGGGTTGAGGGCTTTACGGTCACAAGCATAACAGAAGACAAAGCCGACAGCGGGCAAGCCCAGGCACAAGCGCAAACCAAAACGTTGAAATTCCAGGTCGATTTTGACCTGGTGACTTCCACAGGGAAGTTCGGCACAGACCGGGCCATCATCGGCGTGACGCAAAAAGGGGATCAATGGTTCATCGAAAGTGTCGCACCTGCATCGGAAAAGTCGGTAGGCATCTGGAATACGCCGGAATCGTTGAACGACCAAAACATCGAGAAAACATTCGAGACGATGAAAGCGTACGACAGCACGCTCGGCTACCGGATTCTTTTGCCGGAAAAAGCGATGAGCAAGCTGAAAATCGAGCAGTCCACCTGCGCGAACGAAGAAGGCAACCCGCCGTGCCTGAACTTTTTCTACAAGGATCCAGCAGCCAAAAAGGACGTGCTGCTCGCAACCGTTGTCCGTTTGAGCAAGGAGCAGGAAAAGCTGCCGTACTACCAGGAGCATCCTTTCCTCACCAAGCTCGGGGAGAACAAAGCGGGCGCATTTTACTCGCTCTATCCAAGCGAGCACCAGTATGCCGGAGCGGAAGATTCCGAGCAAGGCCGCGAATGGATGCAACTGCTTGAACTCTTGCAACAGCGAATCGGCAAATCCATCCAGCCGTAAATCGCCGCGCTTCTCGGGCCTTTTCCCGTCGCCTCTGCTACTCAAGAGCCACCTGTGCCAATCGCAGGTGGCTCTTGACATTTTCGCGGAAAAAGGGGATAATAAAGTCAATAACAAAGTAAACAACTCGGAATACTATAAATAAAAGAGGTGAGTTCTTTGGAACGGACATTACATATTCCAAGCGATACAGTTACGTTGGTGGCAACGTTGCATGAGCCAGAGCAGGAAAACGGCAGAACGGTCGCAAAATACCCATTGGTTGTGATCTGCCACGGCTTTATCGGCAGTCGGATTGGCGTCAACCGCTTGTTTGTAAAGGCCGCCAGAGAACTCGCCGCGCACGGGTTTGGCGTATTGCGCTTCGACTACGGCGGCTGCGGGGAAAGCGACGGCGACTACGGGGCTGGCGGGCTGGATGTGCTTTTGAAGCAGACGCGCGACGTGCTCGATTACGCTGCAGGGCTGGAGCATGTCGACCAGGAGCGGATTACGCTGCTTGGGCACAGCCTTGGCGGAGCCGTTTCCGTCCTGACGGCAAGCCAGGACAAGCGGATTCACTCGCTCGCGCTGTGGGCTCCGGTAGCGCAGCCGTTTGACGACATTGTGCGGATTGTCGGGGAAAACGAGTACCAGGACGCGCTTGCATTAGGGACAACGGATCACAACGGCTATTTGCTCTCCGGGCGGTTTTTCCAATCGTTGAACGGAGCCCAGCCGCTGCGCCACGCCAAGCAGTTTGAGGGGGATGTCCTCATTTTGCACGGCAATCGCGACGATGTGATTCCTGTCGATGCGATGTTCCATTATGAGCGGGAGCTGCGTTTGCGCAGACGAGGCGCGTGCGAAACCGAAGTGATTGTAGGCGGGGACCACACGTTTTCATCTGCGGACAGCTACAGCAAGCTGATCGGCAACACCGTAAGCTGGCTGGGACGGCTGTGGGCGGAAAAAACAGTGGCAGTATAAAAAAGAAAGGGATGCCCTGACAAGCGGGCTATCCCTTTTTGCGTTTGATTTCTGCCAAAAGACCGCGGCAGCCAGCTTCCACCAGGTCGTAGACGTAGGAAAAGCGCCCTGTGTAGTACGGGTCTTCCACGTTTTGCTCCTGGACGGCGTGGGCAAAATCGAGCAGGCGGTACACTTTTTTGCCTGCGGGAGCCATTTTCATGAGCGCGGCCAAATTTTCGTCGTCCATGCATACGACGTAGTCGTACTCGGTAAAATCGTTGCGGGTAATCTGGCGGGCGCGCAGCGTGTCGCAGGCGATGCCTTTTTCGGTCAAAACTTTTTGCGTGCCTTTGTGCGGCGGCTCACCCGCGTGCCAGCCGCCAATTCCCGCCGAATCGATGGAAATGTCCCCGGCCAAGCCTTCCTGCTCCGCGAGATGGCGAAAAACGGCTTCCGCCATGGGGGAGCGGCAAATATTGCCGAGGCAGACAAACAGTACGCTTGTCATCGGTTTTCTCCTCCTCACTGTTTTGATCGGTTTGGGACGATCTTTCTATTTAGCTAGAATAGCACAAGAAGCTGTTTTTGAAAAAAACTGCCCGACGGCTAAAAAGCAGGCTGGTTTTCCGCGCCCGTACGTGTCCTGCTCGCAGTTCTTGCAAAAATCGCCTTGCTTTTGCTACAATAAGAGCCAGTTACCCCATGTTCGAATTGCATACGATACGTTTTCTAGGGTTCCGCGGTCAGGAGGCTGGCCGGACTGGACCGAGAGAAAACGCACGGCTGCGGCCGTGTACACGGAGGGATAAAAGCCCGGGAGAATATCTGAGACGGTATTCGCCCGCGGCTTTTTTTGCTTGTGTGAAAAAGGTGCTCCGGATGAGCCTGCGCGCAAGCTGCGCTTGGGGAACGATAGACAAAAGGAGGGATTGTGGTGGGAAAGAACTGGCTTTTGGTTGTGGCCGCTGCAATGTTTGAGGTGATGTGGGTAGCGGGCTTGAAGCACGCCGACAGTTTTTGGGAGTGGCTGCTGACCGTTGTCGCGATTCTGGTCAGCTTCGCGGTATTGATCTATTCGGGCAAGCGGCTGCCGACGAGCACGGTGTACGCCGTCTTTGTCGGACTGGGAACAGCGGGTACGGTGATCGTCGAGATGGCAGTTTTTCAGGAGCCGTTCAGTTGGGCCAAGGTAGGGCTGATCGCTCTGCTGCTCGTCGGCATTATCGGGTTGAAGCTGGTCACGCATGAGCATGAGGGAGATGCGCACAAGGAGGGGGAAGTCGCATGACATGGGTGTCCCTGATTTTGGCCGGACTGTTTGAGGTAGTCGGTGTCATGGGGATTTCGCAGGTGAATCAGAAGCCGTCCCTGCGCTCCTGGGCGGTGCTGCTCGGCGGATTTTCGCTCAGCTTTCTCTTGCTGTCTGTGGCGATGCGCGAGATTCCGATGGGGACGGCGTATGCGGTCTGGACGGGCATCGGCACGGTGGGAAGCGCCCTCGTAGGCATGCTGTTTTACGGAGAACCAAAAGACGGGCTGCGGCTGTTGTTCATCGGGCTGGTCATCGTGTCGGTGGCAGGTTTGAAGCTGCTGGCGTAAAGGCACGGCTGCTATCGAAACAGATGGCTCCTGGAGAGCTGCTGCCCGGAAGCGGCGCCGCACTGTTGATTCGGCCAACGGCGCTTGTTTTCATTTTTTTCCTTTTTTTGAAAAGGGACGATGGTTCTTCGTGGGGAATAGTAAACAAGAACAGGATTTTTTTCGAGGGGGATACATGGCAGCATGGGCTCTTTTTGGGCAACGTTAAAAAAAGGAAACACATCTTCGGCTACGGCCGCCTTGGGCAATATGGGCCTGGCGATTGTCAAAGGGGTCGCCGCTGCGTACAGCGGCAGCGGGGCCATGTTTGCGTCGGCGATGCACTCGATTGCCGATGCGGTGAACCAGGGCTTCGTCTTTTTCGGCAGCGTGCTGGCGGAGAAAAAGCCGACGCCGCGGTTTCCGACCGGATTTGGCCGCGTTATCAACCTGTTTTGCATGATCGCGGTCATCGTCGTGACGATCATGGCGTACGAAACGATCATGGAAGGCTTCCATCTGCTCAAGGAGCCTGCGCATTCCAGTCACTTCTGGCTTAATTTTATCATTTTGTTCCTGGCGATTGTCGTCGACGGCTACGTGCTGGTCAAAGCGATGAAAGAGATCGTCCACGAAACCCGTGTCGACGCGAAGGGCTGGGCGATCGTCCCCGCTGCTTTTCGCCATGTGGGACGGGCGGCGCCGCCGACGCGCCTCGTCTTTTACGAGGACATCGTGGCTACGACAGGCGCGCTATTGGCCTTGATCGCGGTCATTGTCACGCAGTTTACGACATTTGCCCTCCTGGACGGCATCGCGACGATCCTGATTGGCATTTTGATGGTCGGCGTAGCGTTCAAGGTCGGGTACGACAACATGGTCGGACTGATCGGGGTAGCGGCTCCGAAAGAAGTGGAGGACCGGGTTGCCGCGATCATTTTTGCCGATCCGGATGTGGTCGATATCAACCGGCTGCGGATCGTCCAGGAAGGGCGGTTTTACCATGTGGAGTGCTACGTGGAGCTGCGGACGGGCCTGACGCTGGCGGTAGCGGACGACATCAAATACCGCATCAGGGACAGCCTGCTGACCGATCCGGACATCAGCGACGTGACGATGGGCATTCTGGAGGACAACGGCGTAAGCGACTGGGAGCGGCCGAACATCCTCGAAACAACCTGACCCCGGCGAATTAACAGGAAAAAAGCCCCTCACCTTATGCTGCAAGGTGAGGGGCTTTCGCTATTGATTGCGATGCGCAGGCGATCAGGAGACGGTCAAAAGCTCTTCCGGCTGCTGTGCTTCATCGCTTTTGATCGGCGTAATCAGCACGCGCGTGACGCGGTGATTATCCATCTGCTTGACGGTGAACAAATGGCCTTCCCATTCTACCGTAGCGCCCACCGCGATATCTTCTTCCAGTTGGCTGTACAGCCAGCCGCCGATCGTGTCCACGTCTTCCGATTCCAGTTCGAACGGAAGGTGGTCGTTCAAGTCAGCGAGCGTCAGCATGCCGGATACGGAGAGGCCGTTTTCCAGCTTTTCGATCTCCGGTCTTTCCTCGTCGAACTCGTCCTGGATATCGCCGACGATTTCTTCCAAAATATCCTCCATGGTCACCAGTCCGGCTGTACCGCCGTACTCGTCGATGACAATCGCGAGCTGCGAGCGTTTTTTCTGCATCAGGCGCAGGACCGTACTGATTTCCATCGTTTCCGGAACAGTCAGAACCGGGCGGAGCAGCGAATCCAGCTCGACATGCCCGTCTTGCAGGGCCGCGAGGTAAAAGTCGGTCGCGTGGACAAAGCCGATGATATTGTCTTTGTCATCATCCGCTACAGGGAAACGGGTGTGTCGCTGGGTGCGGATGATCTCCAGGTTTTCTTCAAAGGTGTTCGTGCTATATAAGCAAACCATGTCGATGCGCGGGATCATCGTCTCCCGGGCAAGGGTTTCGGAAAAGTCGAAAACGTGTTCCACCAGCGCCAGCTCGGTTTGGTCGATATGGCCGCTTTGGTGGCTCTGGTTGACGAGAATGCGAATTTCTTCTTCCGTGTGAGCCGCTTCATGCTCCGAAATAGCTTCGAGGCCAAAGCGTTTCATCAGGGCGTTGGCTGTTCCGTTCAAAAACCAGATCGCCGGGTAAAGCAATTTATAGAAAAACATCAATGGCGCGGCAACCCACAGCGAAGTCACTTCTGCTTTTTGAATGGCCAATGATTTCGGCGCCAGTTCACCCAGGACAATGTGCAGGAAGGTAATGATCGCAAACGCTATCCCAAAAGAGATCGCAGAAATCAGATAGTCAGGCATCCCTGTTGAACCGAGCAGCGGTTCGACAATCATGTGGGCGATAGCCGGTTCCCCGACCCACCCCAGTCCGAGCGAGGCGAGAGTGATCCCGACCTGACAAGCAGACAGGTAGCCATCCAGCTTTTGCGTTACTTTTTGGGCGTAAACAGCGCGTTTGTTTCCTTCATTCACCATTTGCGTCAGGCGCGTTTGCCGCACCTTGACGAGAGCGAACTCAGCGGCGACGAAAAAGCCGTTGAGAAAAACAAGAAATATGACAAGCAGCAGGTTGAGCACTATCGGGACGGTGTCCAAGTAAAAAGTCATCCTCTCTGGAATATTATGAATGTACGCTTCTATTTTACTCTGTTTGGCGACAACTCTCAAAAGCGATAAATCACCGTAGCAGCCGTTTCTGCCCCCTTGCTGGGGAAGAGCGACCTTCAGGTATCCATAGCGCACGATTTTGCGCCCACAGAAGGCCGCAGAAGGTCACAGATGGTCAAACTGTCCGCTCCAGGCAGGCGGGACCGAGGCGAAAAAGCCCGCGCTACCTGTGCAAAATCTGCTGTCCGTAGACGAAGAAGGCCGACAGGACAGCGGCCAGGCCGAGGTAGGCAGCCAGCACTTTCCACTTGGTTGCCGCCGGTGCTACATAGTACGTCGTCAGCCGATGCATTTGCTCTTCGATTTCCGTCAGCCGCTGACGAGCCATTTGCTCTGCTTCGCGCAGCAATTCGGAAGGGGCAGGGCGCAGCGGGTCCGAGTCGATGAAGAGAATCGGCTCGCGCTCCCATTGCTTGAACAGTTCCCATTTTCTGTTCATGTACACCTTGTCCAGCCGTTTCCGGTCGCGGATGAGGCGTTTTTCGTCCTGGAGAAAAGGGACGAGGAAGCCTTTGTCCGGCTCTGCCTGGTTGAGCGCGGTGACCTCTTCGTTCAGGCGAACGCGCGTGTCCCAGGTCGTTTCCAGCTCGGGCCATTGGGCGATGCTCTGCAAAAAGTCGGCGATTTTGTCCCGCTCGTACTGGAGCACCTGGTGCTGGTAGCTTTCCCGCAGCCGACTCCACCACGTAATCAGGCCGATGATGAAGATGAGCACCATGATAGGCCCCGGATTGGCAAACAGCATGATCCCCAGTCCGACCAGCCCGAAGAACCAGATTTTTGTGGACAGCACAGAGACGATCCGCCCGCCATCGAGCGGAGAGACAGGCAGCAAATTGAACAGGTTGAGCAGGGCGCCGAGGTAAATGACCAATGCCCAGAACGGGTCCTGCGTCCACCAGTACAGCGGCAGGGCAGGCAAAAAGGCAATCATGCCGGCAAGCGGTCCGCCGTAAGCGAGATAGGCCTCTGTTTTGGCATCGCGCGGCATGTCTTTCATGGATATAAAAGCACCCGCAAACGGGATGAAGACGGCTGGCGAAGTCGCGATGCCTTTTCGTTTGGCAGCGATGACGTGCCCCATTTCATGGACGAAGATCAGGTAGACGAGCGCCACGGCGAACTTCCAGCCGTAAAACATGGCGTACGCCCACAGGCTGATGACCATTGACAACAAGGTCGTGCCGAATTTGGAAAACTTCAGGATGCCGATTAACCATTTGAAATTGGCCAGCAAAAAAGCACCGATGGCCAAGAGGACCGAACGACTTTTTTTCATCAAAAGCTCCTCCCATACGTCATGGCAGTCTTTCTTTCATACGGACGACGCCCGGGAAAGTTTCTACTGGCCTTCCAGGCGCGGATTCGCGAAGCGAAAGCCGTACTCTCCGTATGTAGGATCAAAGCCGAGCTGTCCGCCGTCGAAAAACCAGAAATCGGTCGGCCGGATCACAAAGCGCAAGCCTTCCACTTCGAAAACGGCGTCACCAGGCATGGCCTCGTCTTTTTCAATCGCATAAAACAGTCCGCCCGTTCCGGGTCCGCTTGTCCGTACGTACAGCCGCAGCGTATCGCCCGGTCGAAATTCCGCATAGCGCTGGTAGGCGAGAGAGAATGCGGGCTCTATTGCAAGTGTGATGCTCATGGGCAAGCTCCTTTCCATCGTTTCAAGCCCATTGTAGCACACAAACCAAAAACGCCCATTCGGTTGGCCTGTCTTTTCCGAATGGGCGGTCTTTTTTACGGACAGCGGTTAATCCTTGCCTTTGCTGACGTCTTTCGTCGGATGCATGAAGCGGGCATTGCCTATGGGTCTGTCCTCCAAAAGCTCCTTGTTTTCGTAGGAGTTCCAGCCGATGTCGTTGGTCGGGTGCACCCATTGGTCGCCTGCCATGATCGAAGGGTCGGTGTCAGTGCTCCAGTTGTTCAACGGGGATTCTTTGGATTCGTACTGGCTGTCTCCGATCACCACACCAAACTCGTTGACAAAAGGTCGCTGGATCGTGCGGGACGATTTTTTGAAGTCAGGCGCGCTGATCTGATGCGGCAAGGTTCCATCGAGGGAAATATCCTTCGTCTTCTCGTTGTTTTTCTGGTCGTTGTCCATTCGTTGGACCTCCTTTATCCACACAGCCGTATGTTTGCCAGCGAGGCATGCTCGCTTTTAGCATGCATCAGTCGCATTTCCCTTATACGGCGAGCAGCGCGCAAGCATGGCCGCGACCCAAGCCCAGCCCAAGTTGCCGCCACCTGCATATGCTACAAAAAGGGGGAGATTCGATGCTGACCAGTGTCGTTATTCCTGCCAAAAACGCAGACGATCAACTGTTGTACACGTTGTTCGGCTTCAACCTGCAATACTGCGCCTTCGAGGAGTTCGAGGTGATCGTGCTGGACAACACCTCAACGGATGCGACGAGGGAAAAGCTGTCCCGGTTTACCGCTCATTTTCCGCTGAACTACGTGCAGTTTCGGGCCAAAAAACCGCTTGCCCACCTGCTGAACACAGGGATACAGTTGGCGCGCGGCGAGCTGATCGTCTTCCTCGCTGCCCAGATGATCGTACCCCGCAGCTTCATCGGCGTGCATCAGCAGGCACATGAAAAAGCGAGCCACCTGGTCTTGCTCGGGCAGGATCGAAAACGAATCTATTCGGTGTATGAGCCGGGCTTCAGCGCGACACAGCATGCGGAGTGCCAGCTCTGGCTGGAGCAATACCCGCATGTGAAGCGGCCGCATACGCTTGTGGAAACAGTCCCTTTGCTGGAAGAGAGCCAGATTGTAAACGGCTTGCCATTTCACATCGGCTTGCCCTGTCCAATCGCGCAGAAGCGGCTGGCCGCCCGGGAGAAATACGGGGCGAAGCTGGCGCGGCACCGCTCGCCGTGGACGCTGTTTGACACCCAGCACGTCTCGCTGCGGCGGGAAAGCCTGCAAAAAGCAGGACTTTTTCGCGAGCTGCCGCGGATTGAGATGGAGCGCGATCTCGGAAAACGTTTGTTAAAAAATGGCTGCCAATTCCAGTTGGACGATAAGCTGACGCTATTGAAGCAGGAGTGTGTGCAAAAAAGACTGGGCGCAAGCAGCCAGCCGACGAAAAAAAACCGCCGGGCATGACCATAGCCCCGGCGGTTTACTTTGTGCCTAACGGTTTTCTTTTAACCGCTCTTGTGGTTCACTATTAATGGAACCGTTGGAACGGACGGCTTCAGACTGGGCTTTTGGGCCACGAATTTCTGCGGTTTTTCCAAAGTCTTTTGCTTTATTGCGTACCATGTCTCGTCCTCCTCTTCATGCGAAGCGTAAAAATAGTATGACCCAAAAGGCGCTGGAGAATGGGCGTGAATTCGATAGGGAAAGGATGGCAGCTCACATGGCGAAGAAAAAACAAAAACAGCAACCACAACGTCAAAACCTGGATACAGCGACAGAAGCGAAATCTTCTCTCGGCAGCCTGA
Source organism: Brevibacillus sp. FW301-21C12A (assembly GCF_058788915.1). NCBI lineage: Bacteria > Bacillati > Bacillota > Bacilli > Caryophanales > Paenibacillaceae > Brevibacillus > Brevibacillus sp. FW301-21C12A. The sequence continues at coordinate 90,615 of NZ_JBYTBG010000015.1, read as the reverse complement.
AGGATATGGTGAATGCGGATGCATTGGCCAAGCTGAAGCAGTTGGAAAAAGAAATGAAGTCCGAAAGCGAGCGCAAGGCGAAGGAAGCGGCCGAGCAAAAGCGCCGCGAGCAGGAAGAGCGCGAGCGCAACAAAAGCTTTGCGGAACTGCTGGCCGACTACGACAAAAAAGGCGGAGGCAAGTACAGTTGATGCGCGATGGACGGCAGACGGAGAGGCCGGATACGTCGAAAAACGGCCTGATGAAAAAACGGCAGCTCGCTCTCAAGGATGAGTCGATCAAGCAGCGCGGCCAGCAAGTCCTTGGCCGGTTAGGGAAAAAGCAGCCCAAGGAGTGATTTTTTTCCCTCCTTCCCCATATAGCTAGGAGAGGGGAAAGGAGGGAGACCATGGGGACAATCCTGCTCCTGCTCAGTCTCCTTTGTGTAGCTGTAGGCACCTGGAAGCTGAGCGGTATCTACAAGGCAGACAAGACGGACAGCAAAACGCTCTGGTGGACAGTCGCGAGTGTCGGGATTGCGCTTTTTTTTCTTTTGAAGCTGATGACTGATACGTTTCCAACATAAACATGCACCTGTGGCTCAAGCTGCACAGGTGCATGTTTTTTGTTGCTGAAATTATTCGTAGCGAAGCGCTTCGATCGGGTCCAGCTTGGCGGCCTTGTTGGCCGGATACAGGCCGAAAAAGATGCCGATTGCGCTGGAGAAGCCAAAGGCGATGAACACGCTGTTCCAGGACAGAAGCGGCGGCAGATTGGCAAACTGCGCAATCAGGGCGGCGATGCCCAGTCCGAACAGGACCCCGATCAAGCCGCCGATCAGGCAGACGATGACGGATTCGATCAGAAACTGGATCAAAATGTCGCTGCGCCTTGCCCCGAGCGCCTTGCGAATCCCGATTTCCCGCGTGCGCTCTGTGACGGAAACGAGCATGATGTTCATGACGCCGACCCCGCCGACGACGAGCGAGATTCCGGCGATGACGCTGAAGATCAGTGTCAATGTGCCTGTCAACTGGTTGAACTGATCGACCGATTCCTGCATGCTGCGCACCATGTAGTGGTCTTGTTTTTGATGCTTGCGGGTCAAATACTGCTTGACTTGCTGCATGGCAGGGTCGACAGACGGCTTGTCCACGGCTTTGCCCATGAACATCTGGACGGATGGCTCTTCCTGCAGGCTGTGGTAATAACGGATGGGGACAACCGCGCCAAACGTCTCTGCTCCCATGTCAAACTTGAACTTTTCCTCTGTGTACGTACCGATGACGACGAGCGAGTTGTTGCCCCAGCGCACGCGCTGGCCGATCGGGTTCATCTGGCCGAACAGCTTTTCGCCGAGCTTGTCCTCCAGCACGACGACGGCGCGCTGCTCCTTGTCATCCGCGCTGTTGAACAGGCGTCCTTTGGCCACTTTCATCGTCTTCTGCATGGCAAAGTAGTCGGCGGTGCTGGCGGTCAGGTTGACCCGCTCTTCTTTTTTCGGGCCTTTCAGTTCGATTGTATGGGAGTTGTACGGGACGATGTACTCGATTGCCGGGCTGATTCGGCTGAGCACCTCGGCGTCCTCGATGGTCAGGTCGTCTGCGGCTATCTCTTCTTTCGTGTCCCAGTTGATGAAGACGTTGAACGTGTTCTGGCCGAATTTTTCCATCTCGTCGTTAATCGCTTTTTGTCCGCCTTCGCCAAGTGTCGTTACGGCGATGACGGAGGTGATGCCGATGATGATGCCGAGCATGGTCAGGCAGGAACGCATTTTGTTCGCCCAGATGCCTTCCAGGGCGGTGTAAAAGCTCTCCATAAAATTCATGTGACAATCACCTCGTCAGACGGGGTAGAGAAAATGCGTTCCTCGACCCGTTCGTCGCGGACGATGACGCCGTCCTTGAAGGTGACGATCCGTTCGGCGTGCTGGGCGATGTCCAGTTCGTGCGTGACGAGAATGATCGTGACGCCCTGGGCGTGCAGCTCCTGGAACATCGCCATGATCTCGACGCCGGAGCGGCTGTCCAGGTTCCCTGTCGGTTCGTCGGCCAACAGGATGGCGGGTCGATTGACCAGCGCTCTGGCGATGGCGACCCGCTGCTTTTGTCCGCCGGAAAGCTGTGTCGGCTTGTGGTTCATGCGCTCAGCAAGCCCGACTCGCTTCAGCGCTTCGGTGGCGCGACTGCGTCTTTCCGAGCGGCTGATGTTGGCGTACATCATCGGCAGCTCCACGTTGTGCAAAGAAGTGGAGCGCGCGAGCAGATTGAACGATTGAAAAACGAAGCCGATTTTTTGATTGCGAACATAGGCGAGCTGCTTGTCCTTGAGGCTGCTGACCTCGATGCCGTCGAGAATGTACGTCCCCGAGTCCGGACGATCCAGGCAGCCCAGCATGTTCATGAACGTCGATTTCCCTGATCCCGATGGTCCCATGATGGCGACAAATTCGCCTTTTTCCACTAGCAGGGAGACGCCTTTCAGGATCGGGAGGGTAGTATCGCCTGTCTTGTATGATTTCGTCAAGCCTTCTATCTGAAGCATTGTCGGCTGACCTCCTTTTTACGTGGAACGCGTCCAGTCGTTACATGCCCAGCGCAGCAGCACCGCCGCTCATCGGCATGACCGCAGCTCCTTCGCTCAGAGCGTCGACAGGTCCCAAAATGATTTGTTCGTCTCCTGACAGTCCCGACTTGATGTGGGAGAACAGCTCATTTTCTGTGCCTGTAACGACTTTTTGCTTCTTGGCGATGCCGTCAGCGGAGATCCATACGAAGGTGCTGCCATCGGCGTCCTGCTGAACGGACTCGATGGGAACTTGCAGGGCGTTTTCGATTTTTTCCACCATGATGTTGATGTCCACGTGGAAGCCTGGCTTCAGTGCGCTCAAATCGCCCTGCGGCTTGAGGATGACTTTGACGCGCGTTTTTTCGCCTTGGCCCGAACTGCTTTGCGTAGTGGTCGCGATCGGCGCGATCCGGGTAATTTGGGCGTTCAGCAGTTGCTTGCCCAGCGTAATTCCTTCAATCGTCGCGGACTGGCCGATTTTCAGTTTGCCGACGTCCGACTCGTTAATATCAGCCTGAATGAGCAGGTTGTTCAGGTTGGCCAGCGTCAAAATTTCCGTGCCTTTGCTGACGTATTGGCCGTTCTCGGCCGCCACGCCAATGACTGTTCCGTCCATCGGCGCGACGAGGACGCTTTGCACGCGCTCTTTTTCCAACTGGCTGCGCTCTACGGCCAGCTTGTTGATTTGCGCCTGCTGGGCGGCGATGTCTTCCTTGCGCGGCCCTTTTTGCTTGAGGGCAAACTGTTGCTTCGTGACATTCAGGGAAGACTGGGCGTTGTCCAAAACAGATTTGGCCTTGTCCAACTCTTGCTGCGTGGAAGCCCCCGAAGCGAACAGTTGCTGGATCCGATCGTACTCGCGTTTGGCTGCGTCGTATTCGCGCTGGGCCTGATTGACCCGCTCGCGCTCCTGCGCCACTTCTTCCGGCTCTGCCCCGATCTGGGCTTTTGCCAGATTGGCTTTGGCTACTTCCATTTGCGCTTCCAGATCAAGCAGTCTGCCGTCGACATCCGAGGTGTCGATTTTTGCGATGACCTGGCCTTTCTTGACCTTGTCGCCTTCCTTCACCACAAACTCGCGCAAGGTTCCGGTTACGTTGGCATACTGCTTTTGCTTGTCCTCTACCGTGACGATCCCCGAGGTCAAAATTTTGCTCTCCAGGACTGACTTGGTCGGAGCCCCGATGTTTACCGGCATGCCCATGGCTTGCTGAGAGCCCATCATGTTGATTCCGACGAAGCCCGCACCGAGCAGGACGACCACGGAACCGATGATCCACCACCGTTTTTTCATGTTCATTTCTCCTTGCTGTTAGGAACCGTATTATTTCTTTGCTCGGTGAAGTCTTACGCCAGGTCTGGAAAAAGGTAACACTTGTGGCGAATTGTTCACGATTTGCTCACATTTTGTGATGTTTTGACGGAAAGCAACTTTCTGGCTTTTGGCGTGATAAGATAAGAAAATAGATGACGTTCCTTGGGAGGGGAGCCATGAACCAAGCGATTCGATTTGATTACTCTAATGCACGCGCCTTTGTGAGACAGCATGAGTGGGAGCAGCTTGCCCCGGCGATCGGGCAGGCGCATGAGATGTTGCACAAAAGAACGGGTCCAGGCAGAGACTATCTCGGTTGGGTTGATTGGCCGCAGAGGTACGACCGCGCTGAATTTGAGCGGATTCGCCAGGTGGCGGCGCGTATCCAGGCTGATTCGGATGTGCTTTTGGTAATTGGAATCGGGGGTTCATATTTAGGGGCGAAAGCTGTACTGGACATTTTGGGCCACAGCTTTTACAATTTGCTGCCGAAGTCGAAGCGGCGTTTTCCGGAAATTTATTTTGTCGGGAACAATATCAGCCCGGTTTATATCTCTCATCTGATGGACGTGCTCGAAGGAAAAGACGTGTCCATCAATGTCATCTCGAAGTCGGGCACGACGACAGAGCCCGCGATCGCTTTTCGGCTGCTGCGCACCTGGCTGGAGAACAAGTACGGCCGCGAGCAGGCGAAGAAGCGCATCTATATTACGACGGACAAAACGCGCGGCGCCTTAAAAAGACTCGCGGAGGACGAAGGGTACGAAAGCTTCGTCATTCCGGACGATATCGGCGGACGTTTTTCCGTCCTGACCGCAGTCGGACTGTTGCCAATCGCAGTGAGCGGGGCCGATCTGGACGCGCTGATGAAGGGCGCGCAAGACGCGAGCGAGCGCTACATGGTCATGGATTTGTACGAAAATCCGTGCTACCAGTATGCGGCGATTCGCAATGCGCTGTACCGCAAAGGTAAAACCGTGGAGCTTCTGGTCAGCTACGAGCCGCAGTTCCGCTTTTTCGCGGAGTGGTGGAAGCAGCTTTTCGGGGAGTCGGAAGGAAAAGACGGCAAAGGAATTTTTCCCGCGTCAGCCGAGTTTTCCACGGACCTGCACTCGTTGGGGCAGTACATACAGGACGGCATGCGGCAGTTGTTTGAAACGGTTGTTACGGTGAACAAGCCCGCCGTCGACGTGACCGTGCAGGAGGACCCGCTCGATGTGGACGGGTTGAACTTCCTGTCCGGCAAGCGGATGGGGTTTGTCAATAAAAAGGCTTTCGAGGGAACGGTACTGGCCCATGTAGATGGCGGCGTACCGAACCTGCTTGTGGAGATGCCAGAGGCGACAGCGTACCATCTCGGCGCCCTGATCTACTTTTTTGAAAAGGCGTGCGGGATCAGCGGCTATTTGCTAGGGGTCAACCCGTTCGATCAGCCCGGGGTGGAGGCGTACAAGGCCAACATGTTCGCCCTTCTGGGAAAACCTGGATTCGAGCAGCAGAAAGCGGAACTGGAGGCAAGATTGCGCGAGAACAAGACGTATTTGACTGTGGAGGAGACAGCGGCGTATTTGGAGCTTCCTGAAACGTTTATTTTGGAAAAAATTCATCAGGGCAAAATCCGCGCTCTCCACGACGGCAACGAGTACATCATCAACAAGGAGCAGTTCAATCACCATCTGGAGGAAATGCGCAAGCTTCGCGAGTTCGAGGAAGCGGCGCGTCACGAGACGGTTCCGGAAAGCTACGATGTGAAAGACGAGGATTAAGCTGAGGATGAAAGCGCAGACCATCTTGTCAGATCGCGCCCAAGAGGACTATACTTGGTGGGTGAACGAAAATAAAAGATCAAGCAACTCGGGGAGTCCTTCATGCGGGGCTGAGAGGATGGAAGCAACGACCGTCGACCCATTGCACCTGATCCGGATCATGCCGGCGCAGGGATACGGTTGCCGGCAAACAGCGCTTTTTTATTTGGTTACGATGCGTATGAAGCCCGCCTTTTCCTGTGAAGGAGAAGGTGGTTTTTTTCATTTTGTCGACTGCGCCAGGGGCTTTTGGCTACAACGGCGCTTTCGAACGGCCCCGAAGAGATTACAACAAGCGAGGAGAGAGAAAAATTGAGCGATTGTCTCGTAGTGGGTGGAGGAATTATCGGATTAAGTCTGGCTTATGAGTTGTCACGAAGAGGAAGGAGCGTCACGCTGGTCGAGCAGGGAGAATGGGGCGGACAGGCGTCTTCTGCGGCGGCGGGGATGCTCGCGCCGTTGAAGGAGTTTACGGCCCCAGGCCCGATGCTCGATCTGGGCATGACTTCGCTGGCCTATTACCCGCAGTGGGCGGCCGAGCTGGAAGAGTTTACCGGAGGGGACGTCCAGCTCAGCCTGGAAGGGCTGCTGACGGTCGCGCTCAACGATGACGAGCAGGCACAGCTTTTGGCGAAGTACCATTGGCAAAAAGAAGCGGGGCACAGCGTCCACCTTTTGACGGAGCGGCAGCAACTGGCTGAGGTGGAGCCGCTTTTGACCGAGCAGGCGCAGGCAGCCATCTACTCTCCGTACGAAGGGCATATCAACAACCGCATGCTGCTGCGCGCTCTGGTGACAGCATGCCGGCTGCAAGGCGTCGCGTTGCACGCAGGCTGTGTCGTGAGCGGCATCGCGGTAAAAGGCGGCCGGGTAGTCGGCGTGGAGAGTTCGCTTGGACCGCTGCGGGCGGAGCAAACGATCATCACGTCAGGCGCGTGGGCGGGCATCATGCTGGAAATGCTCGGCGTTTCGATTCCCGTTCGCCCGGTTCGCGGCCAGATCGCGGCGGTATCCTCCGCAGGCATCCCGCTTCGCACCGTCATTTTTGGCACCTCCGGCTACATCACGCCGAAGAAAGACGGGAAAATCGTCATCGGCGCGACAGAAGACGAAAGCGGCTTTCAGCGCGAAGTTACAATGGCGGGCTTGGCCAGCATCCTGAACGGAGTCATGCCGTACGTCCCGGCCTTACACGGCGCTGCTTTTCTGGAGGCGTGGGGCGGACTGCGGCCAGCTACCGCAGATGGCAAGCCGCTGCTTGGTCCCGTGCCCGGCTGGGACGGGCTTTCGATTGCCGGAGGGCACTTCCGCAACGGCATCTTGCTGTCCCCGGCTACCGCGAAATGGATGGCCGACTACCTGGAAAAAGGCGAGACAGAGCGTCTGACGCCGTTTTTGCCATCCCGCTTTTTGGCAAAAACAGACGAAACGTCGAACAAAATGGGCTAGTCCGAACTGCAAACCCGGTACACCTCCCCATGGGCACCTGTATATGGTAATAAAGAAACACCAGAAGGGGAGGAGTTTCCATGCAGTCTGAAAAAAACCTGTACCAGGCTGACGTCCAGACGGTCAGTCTGATAAAGGATATGCGTGAAAATGTGCACAACATATGCAAAGAACACGTCGAGAAAAAGGTGCGCATTGAAGCGATTGACGGCCAGATTTTTGAAGGCGTGATCGTGGACTTTGACGATCAGAATGTATATGTGGAAGTGGACGATCCCGATGCAGAGGAAGACGACTACGAGTTCGAAGAGGTAGCCAGCCGCAAATCGCATGGAGACTGGGGCATGTACCCGGACTGGACTCCCTACGGCTATCCATATGGCGGATACCAGCCGTTTGGCGATGTCAGTCCGCTTGGCAGCAGCAGCCAGCCGAATCGGCCTCCTGCTGGTCAAGTCAGCCCTTACGCGGACGATTGCTATCCATACGCTCCGATCAGCCCATTCGGCAGCCCAAACCAGCCGTATGGGCAGGTAAGTCCGTTCGGCAGCCCGAATCAGCCGTTTGGGCAGGTAAGCCCGTTCGGCAGTCCGGGCCAGCCATATGGGCAAGTAAGTCCGTTTGGCAGTCCGAGCTTTCCGTACGGCCAGGTGAGTCCGTTTGGAGAGGGCGCTCCTTTCGTCAGCCCTTATTCCGGCTTCAATCCGTACATGGCGCCGTTCCCACCGTTCCCGCCCTACCCGCCTCAGCCGTGTTACCCGTATCCACCGCCGCCACCACCTCCGGCTGCAGTCGTCGTGCCGAGGAAAAAACGCCGCCGTCCGTGCCGAAGAGGCAAAAGAATCATTCCGCTCGCCTTGTTTACGCTTTTGACGATCGCGCTGCTCTAAAACCTGAAAGCATAGAGCTACCAAGCCTCTTGTCATCCGCACTTCCGGCAGCGAGGCTTGTTGCTCGTTTTGCCTGCCCTCGCCTGTGAGTACAACCCGCCGTTTTGGCGCACACTACCAGTAGTATGTGACGAAGGCAGGGGATAGAAATGAAGAAAATTCAAAGCAGCTTACCAGGGACGAAGGCGACGTTCGGCTATTTCCGCGAGTCGCTCGAGCCGCATTTTACACTGGCGAATTGGGATTACGAACACGGCTATTTCGACCGCACCCTTGACGACAGGAACACCGTGTACCTCCGCCTCCCGGTAAAAGTCTTGCAGGGCGAGCTCGACAGCCCCGACGCGTGGCTGGAACTGGGCGAACCGTTTGTTTTGCGCCACGTCTACAACACAGGTGTAGAGGAAGATATCGGCTACTACGCCCCCGTCGCTTCAGCCGTGATGAACCAGTTCCAGGAGCCGCTCGACAAAGATGCCGAGATCGACCCCCGCTGGATTCGCAAGGCCGAGGCCATCGTCAAAGAACTGGAAAATCGTCTCGGATGAAAAGCGGGCCTTGGAGCAGGCCTGCTTTTTTGTTTTGCTTCGCTTCGATGAAAGCAGCAGCGAGGAATGGATTTTAAATGGATATGCTTTTTCAGCCCTGTTCTGTTTGCAGAAAGTATTGCACAGATTGAGGGCAGCAAATCTTGCCTGAGGACCCCGGATCGGGTGGTTATTTTTTCTAGCATGAAAACCGTCTTTGAAAAACTCTTTACAAACGTTTTAAAAAACCCACGCCCACCCAAGCAAGCCGCTGACGAGGAAAGAGGAGAAATCCGCGAAAGCTCTTTGGGATACCGACCGAGGTGGAGGGGAAAAAGCAAAACACGCTTTTAAGCGTCCACTCTGAGACACATCCTGAATCGACCACTTTGGACGCGGTTTTGCTTTTTCCCCGGAGCCGGGCAGTCCAGCCCCCAGCGGGTATCCCAAGAAGCTCCAGCGATTTCTCCTCTTTCCTCGCCTCACCAAAAGCAACGACAGACGGGCTTTTTAATGATTTTGCTTTTGCCTCGCCTTCGCCAAAAGCAACGGCAAACGGTCTTTTCAATGTTTTTGCTTTTTCCCTCGCCTCGCCAACAGCAACGGGCAAACGCTCTTTTCAATGTTTTCACTTTTTCCCCGCATCACCAAAAACAACAAACAACAACCTTTGTAAAAGATTTGTTTTTCCACTATTAGTCAGGTAATATTTCCCTAACAGCAGAATGACCGACCCGAGACACCCGTGAAAAACGACGTCCTGACAGGAGACAGGAGGCGACAGCATGGCGTGGTACCATGCGATAGCGAAATGGTATTGGAAAATCCGCAAGCCGCTGACTCTCGGAGTGCGCCTCATCGTGGCCGACGAACAAAAAGGCGTCCTGCTCATTAGGCACACCTATGTACCCGGCTGGTACTTGCCCGGCGGCGGAGTCGAAAAAGGAGAATCGTTCTGGGAGGCAGCCCGCAGAGAGCTGCGGGAAGAATGCGGCCTCGTGGCTGGCGAGCTCAGGCTCTGTCACCTGTATTACAGCGAACGCGAAGGCAAGCGCGACCACATCGCCCTGTTCCACGCCTGCCAAATCCAGCCCGGGACAGGCAAGATCGACGCCGATGAAGTCCGGGACATGCGCTACTTTTTGTGGGACCAGCTCCCGGACGACATGACCCCCTCGACGCGAAAGCGATTGGCGGAATTTTGCGCCCAGTCTTTCCGCGAAGAGCGATGGTGAGACTCGGCCGTTTCCATGCATCTCCTTTTCCCATGTGGTATAGTGAGATCAACAAAACGAGCGTACTTGACCGCTTCGAAGGATAAAAGTGAGGGCAGACCAGCATGAAGATTGCGACTGTACTGCGAAATGACGATTATACACGGGAAGTAGAACATTTGTTGAAGGAAAAGCTGCGCGAGGCAGGCAGTCCTTACACGTTTGTGAACGGAACGGAGGCCAAGCCTGACATGGTGCTCTCAATCGGAGGGGACGGGACGCTGCTCGAGGCCGTCCATCAATACGGCATGGAGCCGGCCTATGTCGGGATTCATACGGGACACCTCGGTTTTTACGCCGACTGGCGGCCGGAGGAGCTGGATGAGTTCGTCGACCGGCTGCTGCACGCCGAACCGGCGATCGTCGAGTATCCGACGGTCCAGTGCCGGATTGATACAGCAGATGGCCAGCGATACGAAAAATGGGCGTTGAACGAACTGGTCCTGCGCAACGCGTCCCTCTCGACGTTGGTCGCTTGCGTCTACATTAACGGGGACGAGTTGGAGACGTTTCGCGGCGACGGGTTGATCGTGTCTTCGCCATCGGGGAGTACAGCCTACAACAAAGCCGTGGATGGAGCGATCGTGCATCCGTCCATCGAGGCGATCCAACTGTCCGAAATCGCCTCCATCAACAACCAGGCGTACCGGACGATCAACAGCTCGCTCGTTTTGCCCAAGCATCACGAAGTAGAGCTGATTGTCATGAACCCGGAAATCATGATCGGCCTCGATCGCGAGCAGGCGGTGTGGAGAGGCGTGCGCTCCATTATGTGCCGTGTCGGGCAAGGCAAAGTCAAATTCGCCCGCTACAAGCGACTGACGTTTTGGAGCAGGGTGCGCAATTCGTTTATCAAAGGATAGAGAGACTTGGGGGAGGGGATATCATTGAAAAAGCTAGGAACACTGCAAAGCATTTTCCGCCATCCGGTAAAAGCGATGCAGGGCGAGCAACTGACGACGTCGGAGGTCGACGTTTTCGGCCTGTACGGCGATCGGGCTTATTACTTTCTGGACGACTCTCGCGGCGGAAAATATTTGAGTGCAGACGTCGTCCCGGCGCTGCTCGGCTACCATGCCAGCATGGGGGAAAAGACGGGCGAAGAAGCATACCCCGACGTTCAAGTTGAAGCGCGTGACGGCAGCGTACATACGTGGGGAGAGTCGCTGTTCGCCCATGTCGCAGAGACAGCGAAAAGAGCGGTGACACCGATGCGCAGTCTCCCGACAGAGGGAGGGAAAAACTGGGAGGACCACATTCTTTTGGTGACGGACGCCTCCCTGCGCGAGCTGGCACGGGTGATCGGCAGCGACTGGATTGACCCGAGACGTTTTCGCGGAAACCTCATCGTCGAGCTCGAAGACGACGAACCGTTCGCAGAAGACAAATGGCTGGGCAAAAAGCTGCAAATCAACGATGTTACCCTGCAGGTTACCAAGCATTGCGAGCGTTGCATGTACGTGAACATCGACCCCGATACGCTGCAGAAAAACCCGGCTGTGCTGAAAGCATGCGTGAAGCGCCACGAAAACCATTTTGGCGTGTACGCCTCTGTGGTGACGACAGGTACGGTGTCGCAGGGCGACGAGGTGTTTATTCTGGAGTAGGCAAAAAGGCGAGGCAAACTGCTTTTGCCTCGGCAACTGGCTAGTGGAGGTGCGAAAGATGACCGTGATGAGTCCTGTAGAAAAAGTGAAGGCTTTTGTGCAGCAGTACGATCCCGCAATCGAGCCGATTTTGTTCGAGCAGCCGCTTCCTACATCCGAGGCAGCCGCCGAAGCGTTGGGCAGCGAGGTGGGACAAATCGCCAAGTCGATCCTGTTTCGAGTTGGCGACCAGTTTGCGCTGTTTGTCGCAGCGGGAGATGTCAAGATCCATCCCAAGCAGGTCAAGGCCGCTTTTGGCTCGGGCAAGGCGAAGATGGCCTCCGCCGAAGAAGTGGAAAAGGTGACAGGCTATCGCGTAGGCGCTGTCTGTCCGTTTGCGTTGCAGGAGGAAGTGCCCGTCTTCGTCGATACTTCCCTGCGGCGCTTCCCTGTCGTCTATACGGCTGCGGGCGTTGCCGAATCGCTTTTGCCCGTCACCTACGCGGCATTGCTTGCCATGACCAAAGCCGTCGAGATCGATGCGGCTGCTGCACCAGCCTCGTAAAAACATGACCGTTTTGCCGGCCGCAGGCAGACAAGCAGTTCTGCTGCTTTTCGGAAAATGGCGAAACGTTTTTTGCAAAAACAAAGCCGACAATCCGCATGACACCGTGGATTGCCGGCTTTTGTTCGTTCGCGCAGGGGAAGCTTCACGCTTCTTTTCCCAGCATCAATTGATAAAAATGCACATCGTGCCACTCGCCGAATTTGAAGCCCACCTCCCGGAATTTTCCCGCAAGCGTAAACCCGAACTTTTCATGAAGCCGCACACTTGCCTCGTTTCCACCCGTAATGCCGCTGATGACCGTGTGGTAGCCGAGCTGTTCCGCCCGCTGCAAGATGTCGCTCATCAAGGCCGTACCGACACCGCATCCCCGCTGCTGCGCATCAATGTAGACAGACAGCTCGACCGTTTTGCTGTACGCCGGCTTTTCGCGAAAAGGAGAAAGGCAGCAATAGCCGACCACTTGCCCGTCCGCTTCGGCGACGAGCAGCGGATGAGCTTCAGTGTGCTTGTGAAACCAGACTTCGCGCTGGGCCAAACTCTGCGGCTCCAGGTCGAAAGTTGCAGCCAGATGGGCAATCGCATGGTTGTAAATCGCCAGCATGGCAGGTAAATCGTCCAAAACAGCTTCCCTGATTTGCAGCAGCATGAATACCGACTCCTTCAAAATCAAACAGCGATTCCTCGCCTGTTCTACCGCAGCGCCTCGTACACATCCCGGAGATTGGTGTATCCGGCCTGCTGCGCTTTTGTCAAATACTTCGCCCACAGCGTCCCGGCGGCCACGGCGTCACAGTAGGCGTGGTGCCTGCGGGAGATCGGGATGTCGTGCTGGGCGCAGAGGGCGTCCAGCGAGCCGTTGCCGATCGGGTTGCTCAACAGCCGAATCAAAAGCATCGTGTCGAGCATCCGGTGAGTCAGCGGTCGTCGGCTCGTTTTCCAGAGGGCGGAGCGAAAAAATTCGCGCTCATGCCGGGAGTGATGGGCGACGAGCGGACGATCTCCGACGAAGCGGAAAAACCGCGAGAGAGCTTCCAACAGATCGGGCGCGTCCGCAGTCATATCGTCGGTAATCCCGGTCAGCGAGCGGACGTGGGGCGGGATCGTGCGCCCCGGATTGACCAGCGTGTAAAACGAATCTCCGAGCAGCAGCTTTTCCCCGCGCATCGCCACCGCGCCGATCGAGATGATCGCGTCTCCGTGATCGGGGTAAAAGCCGGTCGTCTCCAGGTCGACGACGACCACCTCCAGATCGGCAAGCGGGATGTTTTCGCTGGAATCGACGTGTCTTGCTTCCTTGGAGATGGAGCGAAGATAAGCCTGGTGCTGTTTGTCGTCGTCGCCAAGCCCCCACTTCCAGTCGCCCGGCACCCCTGCCATTCCGCGGTTCATGTTCCACAAGCGGCCGATGAAGTCCCATTTTGCCAAATGCGTCTCCTCCTATCCCCTGAAGGTGGACGGGAGCTTCGCCGTCATTTTTTGCAGGCGGATGGCGAGCTTCATCGCTTCGCGCACCTGTGTGATGGAATCAGGCGACAGCTTGCTGAGCTTGATGTAGCTGTTGCTCGTGTAATGGCCGTCCTCCCAGTGCAAGAGGGCGGTCAGGCGCAGCCCCTGGATCAGCCGAAAATGCGCGGCTATTTCGTCGCAAAAGCTTTTGCTCCACACGCCTTTTTCCGCCAGCTCGCCCAGCCGCTCAAGCGTGGAGCTGACGAAGATGCCGTGCGCCAGGGCGAAATGCCGCACGCAGTTGACGATCGGCAAATAGACGCCGTACTTGATGTTGATGGCTCCGCGAAACCGCCCGGTGACCTCGGGCAGCACCCTTCCGAACAGGCCGAGCGGCACGCGGTAATGCAAAGTGTTGCTGACCAGCCGATCGAGCAAAAACGTATTCCCGGCCAAAAGCTGCCGGAAGCGGTCCAGGACAGGGGCGAAAATGGCCGATTCTCCGTACAGGACGCGCACGTCGCTTGCCAGCAGCAAATAGCGGGCGTTTTCCCAGACCGGGTGAGAGATCCATCTGTCCAACTGGTCGATCCATTGGTCGACGCTGCCGCGCCACTTCGGAGAGAGGCAGGTGACATTGCCCTGGCAAGGCGGATAGCCTGCTTCCTCCAGGCCGGAAACGATGGTCGCGGCCAGCAGTTGAAAATAGCCGTGAACCCGCTCCTGCTCGCTTTCGTTGAGGTGCTCGGGGATCGAGTAGACAAGCCCGTTGTCCTGGTCGCTGATGATGGCCTGCTCGAAGCGTCCGCCGCTGCCGAATTGCAAAAAGGCAAACGGGACGGGCGGCGTGCCGACACCTCTTTTAGCCAGAGCGTCTACGGCAAGCAGAACGCCCTGGCGGATAAGGTTGTCGTGAATCAAGTTCACTACGATTGAAAAAGGGGCCATCTCCCCTGCGCGGTTCAATTGGCGCAAGGGATCTGGGTCAAGCAATTGCTGGCGAAGTTGCGCGAGCTCGGCGAACGATTCCACCTGCCGGATACGCGCTACCTGCTCAGGTGAGAGTGTGAGAGGTGCCGCTTTGCTGGGACGCAGAGGGTCGAATGCGCTCGGGCTGCAGTAGTTCGGGATAACCGTATCCCCCGTGTTCGCTAAGGTCAAGGCCAACCACCTCTTCTTCTTCTGTGACTCGAAGTCCGATAGTCGCTTTCAGGATGGACAAAATGACGTACGCTACAACAAACACATAAGCCATGGAGCCTGCGAGGCCAAGCGCCTGTACACCGAGCTGGTGCAGCCCGCCGCCGTAAAACAGTCCGGCGCCGCCTACCCCGACTTTTTCCGCAAGCTCCGGCGTAGCGAACAGGCCAGTGGACAGCGTGCCCCAGATTCCGGCTACGCCGTGAACGGAAAAGGCGAAGACCGGATCGTCAATTCCCATGCGATCGAACCAGATGGAAGTATAGAATGTAAGAATACCTGACACTGCGCCGATCACGACGGCAGCCCACGGCTCGACGAATGCGCACGAAGCAGTGATGGCGACGAGAGCGGCCAGAACGCCGTTCAGCATGCTCGGGATGTCAGCTTTGCCCATGACGATCCAGGAAATGGCGAGGGCGGCGACAGCGCCTGCTGCTGTAGCGAGATTAGTCGTAACGGCGACATAGCCGAAAAAGCCGGAGGTGCTGCCGAGCGTGGAGCCTGCGTTGAAGCCGAACCAGCCGATCCACAGAAACAGCACGCCGAGCACGGAGTACACCTGGTTGTGGCCGGGGATCAAATTGGAGCTGCCGTCACGGTTGTATTTGCCGATGCGCGGCTTCAACAGAACGGTAGCGACGAGTGCGACGATGGCGCCTTGCAGATGGACAACCGTGGAGCCGGCGAAGTCTTGCATGCCGAGCTGGGCGAGCCAGCCTCCACCCCAGACCCAGTGGCCGACGACAGGATAGATGAGGACGGTAAACAATACGCTGAAAATAAAGTAAACGGACAGCTTGGCACGCTCGGCAAAACCGCCCCAGGCGATCGCCAGCGAAACCGCCGCGAAGGCGAGCTGGAAGAGGAAGAGAATCGAGATCGGAACCGTAGCGGCAGAGAAGGCGGAGAAAGCGTCCTTTTTCAAGCCGTCGAAGAAAAAGCCGGATAAGCCGATGAAGGAGTTGCCGTCACCAAAAGTCAGACCGAAGCCGAACGCCCAAAAGGCGATGGAGCAAATGCCGAAGGTGAGGACGGTTTTGCCTGCGACGTGGCCTGCGTTTTTCATCCGGGTCGATCCGGCCTCAAGCAAGGCAAACCCTACTTGCATGAGAATGACCAAAATGGCCGAGACCATGACCCATGTGGCATCAATGGCGGACGATAGATCAGTGAGAGTCGGTTCCATTCATTCCACTCCTTTTATGTCAGGTATTCTGACATTCATTTTATTTATGTCAGATTATATGACATGTAAAAACGGAATGCAATTCTTTTTTCACAAAGAAACAGAAAACACCAATCCTTCTGTCTACACAGAGGCGGATTGGTGTTGTTGGCGCGAATTTCGTTGGTCGATAAAAAATCCTGTCGCAGACATCGCGGCGAGAAACAGCCCGCTGATGAAAAAGAGCTGTTCTACTGGCCAGCTTCCCAGCCAGATGGCGCCAAGGCTGCTCGACAGCATCGAGAAGAACGTAAAGATCAGCATGTTGATCGCAAAAATTTTGCCTGTGCTGCTGCTGGCGGCCTTGATCTGGATCGCCGTGACGGTCGGGATGCCGATGAACGGTCCGCCGACCCCGGCTACGGCTGCTCCGAGAAAAGCGAGCCAATGCACCGTGCCTCCTGTGGCGAGCAGGAGAAAGCCACCCGCTTGCAGCGTCCACCCGATGAGAATGACCAGCAAGTAGCGCGTATAGTACGCCCGCGACATGTACAGGCTGCCGAGCAGGTTGCCTACGCCGTAAAAGCCCATCAGCATCGCCAGCGTACTCCCGTCCCCTTGCTGGATGCGTTCCGCGAGAAAAGGAAAGCCGACACTGTAGCACACCTGCCAGACGAGAAAGCCCATATTGCTAAACAGCAAGACCAGGAGCAGCAGTCGGCTTTTGCGCAATTCCCGCACCCCTTCTGCAATGTCGCGCACGTACTGGCCGGGAGTCATTTTCGCTGCGGAGGCTGTCGCCTGATCGTGCAGGGAGACGCGAAGCGTATACAAGAAAACGACAGAGAGCATGTAGCTGGCGGCATTGACGAAAAACAGGGTGGAGAGCGGCACGGCTGCGGCAATCAGCCCGATCGTCATCGGCGCTGCAATCCGGACGGTGCGAAAGGTCGTGTCCAAAATCGCGTTTGCCCGCCCCAGTTGTTCAACCGAAACGACAGACTTGAGCGCAACTGTGCGTGCGGGCTGAAACAGGCTGGAAAACAGCCCGAGCAAAAATTGCGCCACGAGAAAAAAGGCAAACTGCTCGATGCCCATAGCAGCCATGATCCCGACGCCGATCGCTACAAATATGCGGGCGACGTCAGCGCCGACCATCAGCAGGCGGGGGCTGTACCGATCCGCAAGCACGCCGCCGATCAGGTAAAAAAGCAGTCCGGCCACCATTTCCGGGATCGCTAGCAGGCTGAGTGCCGTTCCCGACTTGGTCGCCTGCAGCAAATACCAGAGCAGGGCGAAGCTGTAGCATTGATCTCCGACGTTGGCTGTCAATTGCGCCAGCCACAGCTTCAAAAACGAGCGGTTTTTCCATAAGACCGAGGATGAGTCCACGTGTAATCTCTCCTTCATGGTACGTAGTCAAAAGATTTTGATCTAAGCGTAGCAAGGCGAAGAGGGAAAGTAAAGAAGCGATCAGACGATTGGCTGTCCGTTTCAACCAGAGGCGCGCTCCGTTCATGAAAAACGGCTTCCGGAAAGAAGCCGCTGAAAAAATTTACCCTTGGGTGCTGTTGTTTTGCTCGTTGTGCTGCTGTTGTCGGGAAGAGCCTTGGTTGTTGTCGGTATGCGTGTCGTCCGCAACGGTGCTGCTGGTCAGTCCGGCTACAGCCAAACCTTTCTGGTTCAAGTTTTTCGCGCTTTTGAACTTGGACATGGTGCTTCCCCCTTCATCATCTGGCTTCTGTTTTACGATGCCTAGCCAGCGGCAGAAGTAATCGTCCCACATTTTCCCGCAGAGCGGCTGTCTATGTGGAAGCGTAAGATATACTATAGAGAAAAGAGGTTTGTGTAAAAAAGGAGGGGATGGCATGGGAGGATGTGTCATTATCGTGGAAGGGAAGACAGACAAGGAGCAACTGCTCCGCGTACTGGCAGAGCCTGTGACCATCTACTGCACATACGGCTCCTACAGCCAGGAAAAAGGCGAGCAGCTTTTGGCGCAAGCGGAATCGGCAGACGAAGTGTACCTGTTTACCGATGAAGATGACAGCGGCAAAAAACTGCGGGCGAGCTTGTCCGACGATTTCCCGCACGCTGTGCATCTCTACACCCCGAAAATGTACAGGGAAGTGGCGAGCACGCCGTTGCCTGTGTTGGCTGAAATATTGGAGCGGGCCGGATTTGCCGTGGTAAACCTCGATTCCTGATGCTGGAAAGCCGTCAGGGGATAAAACACCTCGCCATCGGCTATAACAGTAGTAGATGGATTGGTGGAGGTGCAAGGCAATTGCGCGGCTTGATGACCTTTTTAAATCGCATGAACATCCTGATGTGGCTGCTGGGCATTTTCATTGCTCATGCGCTGCTCTATCTCGCGCTGGGTACAGCGACCTGGCTGGCGACGTCCCTCTTGGCTACCGCCTTCTACGGCATTATTTTGCTCGTAGGCAAACTGGTCGCCAGCCGTTACCCTGACAAGGAAGAAAGCAGATGAAAAGCCGGCTTTGGCGCAGCCGGCTTTTTCCTTTTTCCACTTTTCTCCTGACTACCAGCCGAAAAACTGGAGGGCGAGAATCAAAGCGCCCAATACCCAGACGTAGACAGCGAAACCCTTCATCGAGCCTGTGCTGATAATTTTCAGCATCCAGCGAATGGCGACGTACCCGGCCAGTCCGGCACACATCGTTCCGACGAGCATCGGGATGAGCAGCGCGGTATCGAGCGGGGCAGCCGCCAGCTTGGCTGTTTGCAGCACGCATGCCCCCAGGATGGCAGGCAAGGAAATCAAAAAAGAAAAGCGCGCGGCGTCGGCGCGGTCGATTCCGCGCATGAGCGCTCCGGCGATCGTCAGCCCCGAACGGGAAATCGCGGGCAAGATCGCAGCCCCTTGCAGCGTGCCGATGATGAGCGCATCCGTGTAGCGAATGTCGTCGAATTTGCGCTCGCCCCGTCGCATGGATTCAACGGCCCACAAAATGGCGCCCGTGGCGAGAAACTCCCAGCCGATGGTGATTCCGGTGCGCGAAATCTCCTCGAAGTAGTCTTCGAACAAAAGCCCGATCGCCGCCGTAGGAATCGTGCCGACGACGAGCAGCTTCGTCAGCTTGGAAAACGGGTTTAAGACGATGTAGCGAATCTGCGGCCAAAATACAATCACGACAGCGATCAGCGTCCCGAAATGCAGCATCGTGTCGAAGAGCAGACCGACTTCCTGCATGCCGAACAGCTTTCTGAACAAGACGAGATGGCCTGTACTGGAGATCGGCAAAAACTCCGTCAATCCCTGGACGATTCCGAGGAAAATATGTTCCAAGAGAACGAGCATGGACATAGGTCACTCCTGTCTGTTGGCAAAATGAAACCGGGTACAAGCCGGGCCTTACTGTCATATGTATGTTCACGGAGACAAGACTTGCCTTTTGGGGGCGGCCTGAGCAAAAAAAGTTGTGGTATTTTCCCGGCCGGGATGGGTATAGTTAGTGTGCATATAGGAAGAGAGTGAGGAAGAAACAACCATGCACAAAAAGAAAAAACGCGAGCCGCAGTTGGCTGCGACGGGAAGCCTGCAGGCGGGCATGACGCTTACCATGACAGTGGCGCGCAAAACGGAGATCGGCTATTTTTTGCGCGAGGGCAACGATGAAGTGTTTTTGCATGAAAAGGAAGCGCATGAGCGTCTGCATGTAGACGATGAAGTAGAAGTGTTTTTGTACCACGACCACGAAAATCGGCTGGCAGCGACGATGGACATGCCTTATGTCAGCATGGGAGAGTACGGCTGGCTGGAGGTCGTGGATGTATCGCCGCGGATGGGCGTGTTTTTGGACAACGGGATCAAAAAAGATTTGCTGCTGTTTGTCGATGACCTGCCAAAGCTCGCCGATGAATGGCCGCGCCCGCGCGATCAAATATTGGTGACATTGAAGCAGGACAAGCTCGGACGGCTGCTCGCCAAGCCTGTAACCGAAGCGGAAGTGACGAAAATCGCCGTGCCCGCTGACGAAAGCATGCGAAACAAGCAGGTGGAAGGTACCGTCTACAAGGTCATTGCAGCAGGGGCGTTTTTGCTGACAGAGGACGACCATATTTTGTTTATCCACCGCGACGAGATGGTAGGCCGCCTGCGCTTGGGCCAGACGATTCGCTGCCGCATCAGCTACGTGCGCGAAGACGGGCGGCTGAACGGCTCGATGAAGGAGCGCAAGGAAGTGCAGTACGGCGAGGATGCGGACAAGCTCTTGCGCTATTTGATTAATCGTGACGGGGCCATGCCTTACACGGACAGTACGGAAGCCGATATCATCCGCGAAAAATTCCAGATGAGCAAGTCCAGCTTCAAACGGGCGCTCGGCAAGCTCATGAAGGAGCGCCGCGTGGAACAGGTTGACGGCTGGACGAAAATCATCCGCCGCGACGACGAAAAATAAACAAATCCCTCCCCCGCGCCCTTTGCTTGCTGCAAGCAGAGGGGACGCGCCGGGAGGGATTTTTCAATTTAGCATGGGAAGCATGCGCGAAAGCCGTCCGGCTAGGGAGTGACTTGCACCTGCTGCTTTTGCTTGCGGCTTTTGTAGTAGGAGAAGCAAAAACCGAGCGAGAGCAGGATGAAGCCAGGAATGTCAGTCGCGAGGCCGGGAATGACGGCAAGCACACCTCCGACGACCGCGAGCAGCCGCTCCAGCAGATTCATTTTTGCCATCCAGTATCCGATCAGCCCTGCCCCGACCCCGATCATGCCGACGGTAGAAGTAAACATCACCCAGAGCGACTCGGTAAAAGTCGTATCAATCAGCAAAAGCGCAGGCGAGACGACGAAAATATAAGGAGCCATGAAGGCGGCGATGGCAAGTCGGGTGGACTCCACTCCGGTGAGAATCGGCTTGGACTTGGCGATGCCCGATGCGGCGAAGGCGGCCAGCGCGACAGGCGGCGTAATGTCAGCCACGATCCCGAAGTAAAACGTGAACATATGGGCGGCGATCGCGGGCACGCCCAACTGGATCAGCGCGGGAGCGGCAATGGTTGAGGTGATGATGTAATTCGCGGTAGTCGGCGTCCCCATGCCCAAGATCAAGGAAGCGATCATCGTGAAAAACAGCGTGAGGAACAATTGCCCGCCTGCCAGGTCGATCAGTCCGTTCGCCAGCTTGAGCCCGATGCCCGTCAGCGTGATCGTACCGACGATGATTCCCGCGCAAGCCGTCGCCGCCACGACGCCGAGAGCGACGCGGGCGCCAGAGGCGAGCGCTTCGAGGATGTCGGCAACCGACATGCGCGTCTCTTTGCGAAAAGCGCCGACTGCGACGGTTGAGACGATTCCGATGATGGCGGAGTTTTCGGCGGAAATATTCATCATCAAGGCGGCGATGATAATGGCGATCGGCAGGAGTAGATACATTTTTTTCAGCACGGCTTTTTTGTCGGGCAGCTCTTCCTGTGTCAAGCCGCGTAGGCCGAGCCGCTTCGCTTCGAAGTGCGTCATGATCCAGATGCCCACGAAAAACAGGATCGCGGGCAAAGCCGCGGATTTGGCAATCTCCAGGTACGGCACGCCGATGAACTCCGCCATCAGAAAGGCGGCGGCCCCCATGACGGGCGGCATAATCTGTCCGCCTGTGGAAGAGGACGCTTCGACGGCTGCGGCAAATTCCGAGCGGTAGCCGAGCCGCTTCATCATCGGGATGGTGAAGGCGCCAGAGGTGACGACATTGGCGACGGAGCTGCCGCTGATCGTCCCTTGCAAGGCGCTGGAAAACACCGCTACCTTGGCCGGGCCGCCGATTCGTCTGCCGGCAATGACGAGCGACAAATCGTTGAAATACTCGCCTACCCCTGTCTTTTCCAGAAACGCGCCGAACAGCACGAACAGGAAAATGAACGTCGACGAGACGGCGAGCGGCGTGCCCAATATCCCTTCCAACGTGTAGTAGCTGTGGCCGATAATCCGGTCGAGGTCGCTGCCGCGATGCTGCAAAAAGCCCGGCATGTACGGGCCGAGATACGTGTAGACGAGAAAAATGACGGCGATCAGGGTGATCGGGATGCCGACCACGCGGCGCGCCGCTTCCAGCACGAGCAGGATGGCGATTCCGCCTACAGCCATGTCCAATGTCGTGTAGTTGCCCGTCCGCGTGACCAGTCCCTCATAATCAAACACCCAGTACATCGTGACGGCTACGCCCAGGAGAGCGAGAACGATGTTGACGAGCCCGACCTTTCCTTTGTCGCCCTTGGCGGTTCCTGAGTAGAGCAGGTAGACGAGACAAAGTCCAAACGCCAGATGGATCGGCCGATGGATTTGCGGCGGGAGGACGAGGAAAAGCGTGCTGGAAAGCTGGTAGAGGGAAAAGAGGACCAACAGGCAAAAGGTGATCCATTTCATCGGCCCGGCGAGCTGGCGTGTGGCGGATTCCTTGTCGTATTGCGCGATGAGTTTTTCCACTTCCTGCTGGTTGATGTTCGTTGTACTCATTCGTAACCTCCTAACTCGCTTAAAATGGATCGCTTTTCCGCCTGAATGACGACAGCCTCTCCGGGCTTGCCAATCGAGCGAAGCGGCAGCTCTTGTCCGGCGAAAAGCAACGTATGATTCGCCCGAACCTGTCCGATAAACAGATGGAGCGCGGGGAAGGCGCGGTGCATGTTGCGCACTTCGAACTGTCCGTCTGCGAGCGCCAGCTCCTCGCCTGCGGCCAGTTCGTTTTCCATGCCAATGCCGTAGTCGTGAAAGCGGAGCTTAACGAGGACAATCTGCCCGGCTTCCAGACGATAGCGCTCTTCGACGGTAGAACGATGAATAGAATGAGTCCAGCGAATGCCGAAGGAGCCGTCCTGCGCGATGCGGTGGCTCCAGAGAACTTCGTTGCTCGTGCTGTCGCGCACCACCAAGACGGGAAAAAGCGGGATGACAGCGACGATGACGAGCAAAAGCAAAGCCAGGAAGGAGAAAAGGCGGAACAGATTCCGCCTCTCTCCAAAAGCCGCAGACCGGATTGCAGCCATACGCTGTTACTTCACGCCTTTTTCGTCAAAGTACTTTTTCGCCCCGGGATGGATCGGAATGCTGACGCCGCTGAGCACGCTGTCGAGCTTGATCTCCTTGGCCTTGGCGTGGCCGAGCTTGTCGGTGTTATCGAAAATCGCCTTTGTCACCTTGTACACGAGGTCTTCGTCGAGATCGGAGCGGATCAGCAGCATGGATTTGACGGACACGGTCGTGACTTCCTCGGGAACGGTCTGGTACGTATTCGCAGGAACGGTTGTTTTGACGTAGTAAGGGTATTTGGCGATAATCGCGTCGATCTTGTCGTTGTCGATCGGAATGATTTTCACGCCTGTCGTGGCAGCCAGCTCGGTGATGGCGGCAGTTGGAGTCCCGGCAGTCTGGAACGCGGCGTCGAGCTTGCCGTCCTGGATCGCCTTGGCCGAGTCGGCAAACGAGAGCCGCTGCAACTGCGTATCGTCGAATGTCAGCCCGTACGCCTCCAAAATTTGCTGGGCGTTGATCTCCGTACCGCTGCCCGGAGCGCCGACAGAGACGCGCTTTCCTTTCAGATCGGCTACGCTTTTGATGTTGCTGTCAGCCGAGACGACGATCTGAATCGTCTCGTCGTACAGAGCGCCCAAAGCCTGGAACGAATCTATTTTGCCATCTTGCTGAAACATGTTCGTTCCCGCTGCGGCGTATTCGGCGATGTCGTTTTGCGTAAAGGCGATATCCGCTTTTTTGTCGCGAAGCAGCCGGATGTTCTCGGCAGAGGCGCCCGTAGCCTGCGCTGTGGCTGTCACGCCGGCGTTTTTCGTGATATGGTCGGCCATTCCGCCGCCGAGCGGATAGTACGTGCCGCCTGTGCCGCCTGTCGCGATCACCAGTTGCTGGCTGCCGCCGCCACATGCGGTCATCCAGGCCATGGAGAGAAGCAAGATGAGCGAGAAGAGAACAGAACGCTTTTTCAAAAACAATTCCCCCTTGTCAGAAAATTATGTATATATCGTTCATTACGAATTGTAAGGGGACGACTAGAAAAAACTACAATAACCTATAGAAAAATATAGTAAAATAGGAAAGGCAGTGCTTCCCCATCTTCGTCTTGTGCAGAACAGATTGGATCAGGGTAATTATCTTTTTATTTTGAAAAATTATGCTTGCCGCCATCTTTGTCAGTCCTGGTTTTTCGTACGGTGTTTTTGTATCGACTTTCGCTCTTTCACGTTAATACGCTGCATCATCGGCCATGCACAAGAAAAATACCCGCGACGGTTTGCCAGTCGCGAGTCTGATTCGAAAAAGGGGTGGACGGATGCGCTACTTCATCGTGGACGACGATGCTGCTGTGCGATTCATGCTCGCTCAAATCGTTGAAGATGCCGATTTGGGAGAGGTGTGCGGGGAAGCGGAGGACGGCTCCCTCGTTGACCATGATTTTTTGATTTGGAAGCAGGTGGACATTTTACTGATCGACATGCTGATGCCCAAGCGGGATGGCATCGAGACGATCCGGCAGTTGAACCGCTACACAGGAAAAATCGTCATGATCTCGCAGATCGAGTCGAAAGAGTTGATCGCGGAGGCGTATTCGCTCGGGATTGAATACTACGTGACGAAGCCTGTGAATCGGCTGGAGGTCATCAGCGTATTGCAAAAGGTGCGGGAGCGAATCTTGCTGCAGCAATCCATCGAGGGCATCCAGCGCACCCTGCATGTATTGTCTGCGCAGACGGCTTTCACGCGGCCTGTCGAGCACGCCTATTCGGAGCGGAGCATTTTGTCTTCGGCCACCTTTCTTTTGACCGAGCTTGGCGTCATCAGCGAAAAAGGGAGCAAAGATTTGCTGGCGATGATGGAAATTTTGCATCGCTTCGAAAAGGACAACGGCACCGAGGCGAAGCTCCCTTCGCTGCGCGACATGTTCGCCGCCGTGGCGGAGCGCAAGCTGGGAACAGGAGTGGCTGCCTTGATCCAGAAAGAGAGCAAAGCAGCCGAGCAGCGAGTGCGAAGAGTGATCTATCAAGCTTTGACGCACCTCGCCTCTCTCGGGCTGACCGATTTTGGCCACCCGAAGTTTGAAAGCTACGCGGCCCTGTTTTTTGATTTCACGGAAGTCCGCAAGCGCATGCGCGAGCTGGAAAACCAGGTGGAAATGTCGATTCCTCCCACCCGCATTCACACGAAAAAATTCATCTACGTCCTCTACATGGAAGCAAAAAGAAGGCTAGGGGTATTGCAAGGGTGACTTTTGGAGTGCGCATGCAAATGTGGTAAGATATTTCTATTGTTGTTTTGGGAGGGAAGCATGTGAGCGAACTACGCAATCCATGGCAGTTACTATATCGGGTCTATCGTCATGTTCAGCCTGTTCTGGAGCGGGAGTTTGCA
Source organism: Brevibacillus sp. FW301-21C12A (assembly GCF_058788915.1). Lineage (NCBI taxonomy): Bacteria > Bacillati > Bacillota > Bacilli > Caryophanales > Paenibacillaceae > Brevibacillus > Brevibacillus sp. FW301-21C12A. Next base: position 65,464 of record NZ_JBYTBG010000015.1, on the reverse strand, counting down.
GCCTGGTACGAGCGAGCCCAGGCGATTCCCAACCCGGAGCTCAGGAAGCAGGCGCAGGACAGCATGAACTCCAAAAAATTTCATTGCCAGGGAGGATGCGTCTACGCCACGCAGGTCATCCCGTACGTGGAGACGATCGTGCCGTTGATCGTCGCTTACCAGACGATCAGCGACTATCTGGACAATTTGTGCGATCGCAGCACTTCACTGGACCCAAAAGACTTTCGGCAACTGCATTTCTCGATGCAGGATGCGCTGACACCTGGAGCGCCGTTGCGCGATTACTACCAATACCGCGAGGACAAGGATGACGGAGGCTTTTTGGCCGGATTGGTGCAAACCTGTCAGCGGTATGCAGCACAGTTGCCCGCTTACAGCAAGATTCAGCCGCAAGTGCTCGTCTTTTCCTGTTTGTATAGCGATCTGCAAGTGCACAAGCACATCGCCCAGCATTTGCGCGAGGGCGAGCTTTTGGCCTGGTGGGATGAGTACAAGGAGCGATACGACTATTTGCAATGGCAGGAGTTTGCGGCGGTAACAGGCTCGACGATCGGGATTTTTGCCCTGTTTTGCCTGGCGACAGAGGACGATGTCAGCGAGGAGACGATCAACACGGTCAGCGAGGCTTATTTTCCGTGGCTTTGCGGATTACATATACTGCTGGATTACTTGATTGACCTGGAGGAAGACAGACTGGGCGGGGACTTGAACTTCGTAAGCTACTACGATTCCGAGCAGGTGGCGACGGAGCGCTTGCAATTTTTCATTAAACAAGCAAAGGCAAGCGTTAAACGCTTGCCAAATCCTGCATTTCACCGTATGATCGTGGACGGGCTGGTCGCATTTTATCTGGCTGATCGCAAAGTAAACCGCAGTCAGCCACACATTTATACTATCGCTAGACAACTGCTGAAACAGGCAAAAGGTTTGCCATCTGTTCTGTTTTACGTGAACAGCCTGCTTGTACGGCGATAACGGAGAAGAGGTTAGCGCATATGCTTGCGCTTGTACGAAAAGCCAAATCCCATCAATGAGAAGGCAACAACGATACAACCAAGGATGCCGAGGGGGCTTTTTTCCCCGATGGAAATGCCAACTCCGATGAGACAGGCGGTTACGCAAAATGCCAAAGCCAGTGTTACCATTTGATAACGATTCATCGGTTTGTAACCTCCTATCTGTCAATGTTCCCATTATACCTTATTTTCCGCGAAAAGCATCTAGGGAAAGATTCCGGAAAACCTAGTAAATTACTGTACGAAGTGGTGGAGAACGTAGATGGAAAGCATTATACAAATTAGAAAAGGGAATCAATTGGTGGAAGGCCATGTGACATATGAAGAAGGAGACTTGATCGAAGCGGTTTTCCCCCGTCACCTGGAAGTGACTGTCGGCGATCAGATTCCTTGCTTGTTGACCGCTGATTATGAAACCATCAGCAATTTTGATGCCGTCGTGGTGGCGAAGGACAAAAATCGGCTGTTTTTGTTCCATTCGCCTACGATCAGCGAGTTCCGCGAGCAGCGTAGGCGCTATCCCCGCTTCGACATGGAGGTAAAAGGCTGGGTGCAATATCCGACTCAGGAGCCGGATTCGTTTTTTTCCGTGTACAGTCAAATGGCCTATTTGGTGAACTTGAGCCTTGGAGGACTGGCGTTTCGGGCAGACAAGCCCGTCCCGATCGACCAGGCCATTGTGTTTTCTTTTGAGCTGTACGGACGAAACAGGCCGGACGGGGTAGTAAAGGCAGAGCTGCAAGTCATTCACGAACGGATTGAAGGCCCCCACTACTTTTACGGCTGCACGATCAAAGCAATCACGGCCCGGCACTTCCACAATTTGCGCAAGTACATTTTGCACAGGCAAATCGAGGAACGCAGGCAAGTGAAAATCGAATAATTTTTTCGCGAATTGGTCAACGGGACCAATTTTTTTTTTTGCAATCAGGCCGCTTCGTTAGAAATGATTGGGGTAGTGGCGATGGGGGCGTCTTCGGATTTAGGGGGCAGGTTTTTTGTTCAGCAAAAAGAGGAACAAAAACGTTGGCTCGCGAAGCTTTGTCTGTATAACGTCATTTTCATTCTGATCTTTCAGTCTTTTGTCCGTTTTGAAGTGTCCGTTCATTTGCTTGCCGTCATCGTGCTGCATGGGAGCGGGCGGCTGTTGGCACGGAACAAGTTCTCTTGTCCATGTGGGAGCCGATGTACGCAAAGCGGTTCGGCCATCACAGGCAGTTTGTTTGCTGGCGAGGCTCTTTTGCCCGGGCTGGACAAGCGCCGGACGAACGAATCCGAGCGAAAATGCTGCCTGATTCGCACTGGATCAAACCCAAAGGAGGGATGGCATGAAAAGAATCGCGAGGTGGTACAGCTCCGAGCACGGCCCGTCGGCGCACGATGAACTGAACCGGATCGAGCCAAAAGGAAACTACGGCTGGCCCGCGATCACGGGCGATCAGGAGCAGCAAGGGATGCGAACTCCGATCTGGCAAAGCAAAGACGAGACATGGGCACCGTCTGGCATGGCTTTTGTCCGCAAAGGGCCGTGGGCAGGGCAGTTGCTCATTGCGAACTTGCGCGGTCAGCAACTATTGCGCGTGAAGCTGGACCCTGGCCGCGCCGATGCCGTCACAGAGGCGTCCACGATTTTTGCCAATGAGCTAGGACGTCTGCGCGATGTTGTGGAAGGCCCGGATGGATCGCTCTACCTTTTGACCAACAACCGCGATGGGCGCGGCGAGCCGAGAGACGGGGATGACCGGATCATCCGGCTTGTTTTGCAGCAGCCGTAGCGGCAGTGTCTGCGTCGCGCTTTCCCCAAATCCAGCGCTGCAAAAGAATCGCCCCGCCGCCGACAGCCCCGACCAGCGAGCCGACCCACAAAAAGGCTTGCGCCGGCCCGAGCCAGGTCATCAGTGCGCCGCCCAGTAACGGCGCCACAATAAACGTCGCGCTGGACAGCGAATCAATAATGCCCCTGACTCGGCCGAGTGCGTGCGTGGGCGTTTCTTTTTGCACGAGGTAGTTGGTGCCGACCGAAGTCAGTCCCGTACCGATGCCAGCGAGCAGCGAAGCCGCCAGCAGCCAGTGGATGCCGCCGCCCGGCTGGAACAGGCCGATCCAGGCAAAGCACGCGCCGATCAAAAGCACGCCGCCCCCAAGCACCCAGCCGAACGAGCGAATCGTTTTGCGCCGATGCAACCAGGTGATCGTGAGCAAGGCCCCAAGCCCGATCACACTGACGGAATACCCGACGACCTCCGGATGCCCCGGCACTTTTTCCCTGAACACGACAGGCAACTGCGCGTCCGCAAGCTGAATCGCCATCATCGCCAGCAAGGAAAAAAGCGAGCTAAACAGCAAGACGCGGTTTTGCAAAAACACGGCCCAGCCTTCCTGCCAGGCGAGGCGAAACGGAATCGTTTTTTCCCACGAAGCGGGGCGGGGGAGCTTTTTCTCCACGTGGCGAATGGTCAAAAGCAAGACGGCGGAGAGCAGGTAGCTCACGGCATTGATGATGAGGCAGAGCGCTGGTGTCACCATGGCGGCGACCATCCCGCCGATCAGTGGACCGATCAGCTTGCCGCTTTGGAAAACGGCTCCGTTCAGCGAGGTCGCCTGAAGCAGTTGCTCCGGTGCGACGATTTGCCGCGTCAAGGTTTGCTGAGCCGGATCGTTGAAGACGGAAGCGCAGGAGCGCAAGGCGATGACGAGCAGAAACCAGAGCGGATCAGGCATGGCGAGCAACAGCAGGGTGAGGCTCGCCTGAATCAGATTTGCCGCGATCATCATGCGTACTTTATGGACACGATCGGCCAGCACCCCGGCGAATTGTCCGAGCAAAATGCCGGGAGCCGCATACGCAATCGGCAAAAGCGCCATCGTCATCGGATCGGCATGCCAGACGTAGCCCAGGAAGATGGCGACCGCGATAAAGTCGAACCAGTCCCCTAGCGTAGACAGCCCGTAAGCGAAAAGCAGCGTGCGAAACGTCTTGTTTTCGGTAAGCAAAAAAATCCCTCCATCGCTTCGAACTGATTCGATGATAAAAGGGATTTGTCAGAGGCGTATCATAAGAGGGCAGAAAGCTTGTGGACGACCGACTTTTTCAAATGCTCGAACTGGTACTGCACAGCCAAGTCGTGCCACATTTTTTCGTAGCGGCTCTGCCATTTGGCATCGCAAGGGACGTGGCGGAAAAACAGCAGGATGTTGTGCACCGCGTAGATCAGGTGCGGGACAAACTGGGTGGCCCGGATGACTTCGACTCCTTCATCCACCAGCCGCCGCGCTTTGGCGATCTCCTGCTGGCGATACTGGCAAAGCCCTTGCAGCAGCTTGAAGCTGCCCACCTCACGCTGCATCGGCAGCCTGTGCAGGATGGCAAATGCTTGCTGCAGCAGCCCCTCGGCTTTTTCGACCGATCCGGACAGCAGCGCAAGCCTTGTTTCGCCCGCCAGCAAAAACAAGGTAAAGCTGTCCGAATCCATCTGCTCGACGATCGTCCGGGCGTGCGCGACCTGCTTTTGCGCCAGCTCCCACTCCCCCATGTTGGCATACAGGGCGACTGCGTTGATTTGCAGCTCATCCTGAAAAATTTGCGGCATGGACGCCTGATGTTTGACGATGGTCTGGAACAGCTTGGCGGTTTGCTCTGCATCCATTTCGGTCATGTGATACAGGTGAAAAAGATAAAACAGCTTTTCCGACAGGGGCGTGTCGTCGTCTGCGACAAACCAGGCAAAGTCGCCCGTGACAAAGCGGATGTAGATGGCGTAAAAAGGGTCCAACTGAAAGCCGAGCACTTCCTGGTTGGCCGCGAGAGTTTGCAGGGCCGCGCCCATCCCCATGCCGTGATAGGCGGACAGCATCGTGCGGATACTTTCCGAAAAGTCCTGCTTCCAGGCATGCAACTGGGGCGGCTGATGCTGCTTCCAGCTCAGCCGGTAGCCGACTCCCCGCACTGTGTCGATCGTGAACAGGTGCGACCATTTTTGCAGCTTTTTGCGCAGCCGGTAAATGTGGTCGTCAATCGTGCGGTCAGTCGGGTCCTCCAGCGGCCATACGGCGTCGAGCAGGCTTTCCCGGGAAAAGCTCCGGTTTTTCCACGTGTACAAATATTTCAGCAAAGCGTATTCCTTCGGCAAAAGCACAATGCCTTCCCCGCCGTAGCGAACTTCCAGCTTGTCATCCTCCCAGGCGATCAATTCCATCTGAACGACTCCCCATCAAGACCGTATTTCTTCATCTTATTGTAAAGAGTGCCGCGCGAAATGCCGAGCAGCTCGGCAGCCGCCTTTTTGTTGCCGTACGTGCGCTCCAGAGCGGCGATGACCCGTTCTTTTTCCGTTGGTCCTGCCGGATGGTGCAGGGCAAGCGGAGTGGCCGGGGCCGGATGCAACGCAGCAGGCGCTGTGTACGCACCGCCCAGCGAGGCGAAGGAAGCAGGGGCAATCGGTTCGGGCTGGGAGCGGATGACGCTTGGCAAATGCTCCGGCGAGATGACGCCGTTTTCTTGCAGGATCGACAGCCGTTCGATGACATTGCGCAATTGCCGGATGTTTCCGGGCCAACTGTAGTCGTACAGCGCCTGCATGACTTCGGACGGGATGCGGGGGACGGCTTGCTCGTGCGCGACGGAATACTCGTGGATGAAAATTTGCACCAGCTCCGGCAAATCTTCGCGCCGCGCACGCAGCGGAGGAATCTCCAGCGAAAACACGTTGAGCCGATAGTACAGGTCTTCGCGGAATCGTCCGTCGGCCACCATCTGCTCAAGCTGGCGGTTGGTTGCTGCGATGATCCGGGTATTGACGGTGATCGGCTCGGTTCCGCCTACGCGGTAAAACTGCCGCTCTTGCAGGGCGCGAAGCAGCTTGACCTGCAACTCCAGGGGCAGCTCGCCGATTTCGTCGAGGAAAAGCGTGCCGCCATGCGCCAGCTCCAGCTTGCCGGGCTTGCCTTTTTTCTCCGCCCCCGTAAAAGCTCCGCCCTGATAGCCGAACAGCTCGCTTTCGAACAAGGCAGCCGGAATCGCTCCGCAGTTAATCGCGACAAACGGCTTTTCCCGCCGCCGACTGGCCTGGTGGATCGCTTTGGCAAACAATTCTTTGCCTACGCCGCTCTCGCCGTAGATCAGCACGGTGGCATCGGTCTGCGCGACTTTTTTGGCCGAACTGATGGCAGACTGGATGGGGGCAGAATGCCCTTTGATCGCGTAAAAAGGGTCGTCGGCCGCCTGGAACCTGCTCATTTCCTGCTGCAGATTGTGCAAGTGTGCGGTCGTGTGCGCCAACTCTTCATTCAGGCGGACAAGCTCCGTAATATCTTGCTCGATGGAGATCGCCCCGATGATCTGCCCCCCCTGGCGAATCGGGGCGGCGTTAATCAGGACGTGGCTGTCTGGACGGGGAATGTGGTAAACCCGTTGGACTGACGTGCCTTGGCGCAAGGCGTCGAGGAGCCGGATGGACTCGCTGGCAAAATGCTCGTCGAGTGAAGTGCCCAGCACTTGCGCCCGGTCGATCTCATAAATCGTTTCCGCTGCCCGGTTCCAGTACTGGACGATGTTGTTGGAGTCCACAATCGTAATCGCTTCGCTCATCGTATCCATCAAGGTGCTGAGCAAAACAGACTGGTTTTGGGCCAGGTTGGCAAATGCCTCCAGCAGTTGCTGGGGCAAGACAATCCCTGTTGCACGTCCTGCTTCATCGACAACTGCCAGCGTGGGCAAATGGGCGGAAGCGAGCGCCTGACGGATTTGCCCCAGGCATTGCGCAAGCGTAGCTGTCCGGGGGACGGGAAGCACCTTTACGGCACGCTCGCCTTCTTGCCACACACCTTCTTTTTCGCCTTCGCGTATTTTGACATCGACAGGATTCACGGGAGCGGCCAAGTCAGAGACAGCACTATCCATTGAAAAGAGAGGTTTCAAATCGTCACTTCCTATCCACACTAACAGGTAAAAGGAACTGGCTCTTGCCTGCTGCGAATCGTATCTAATCAGAAGTGTACAAGGATAGACACGAAATGTACATATGTGTTGAAAAGTATGTACAGCATTCGTGTTCCGTAACCATTGGCAAAGTCAAATATAGCTTACCAAGATGCGTTGGCATGGTTCATGCTAGTACAAATGACGCAGAGTACGTTGAGGAGGAGACAGTCAACGATGGAACAAGCCATGAAAGATTTTTTCTTATTTTTATCCAAAAACAAAGCACTGAACGCGGCTGCTAAAAAATGGGGCCTGCGCTTCGGGGCCGGCCGCTTTGTATCCGGTGTCACGATTGCAGAAGCCATCGCCGCCGTTCGCAAACTGAACCAGCAAGGTCTTGTGTGCACGCTCGACCATCTGGGGGAATTTGTTTTCAGCCTGGAAGAAGCAAACGAGTCTGCTGACTACTGCATCAAAACGTTGGAAGCGATTCACCAGTCCGGCGTAGACTGCAACCTGTCGCTGAAAATGACCTCGCTCGGCCTGGACATCAGCCGTGAGCTGTGCATGACCAACATGCGCCGCATTCTCGACTCGGCGAAGAAAAACGGCAACATTTTCGTGCGGATCGACATGGAAGACTACGCACACAACCATGTAACGATGGAAATTTTGAACGAGCTGCTGGAAGAATACGAAAACGTGGGAACCGTGATTCAGGCGTATTTGTACAAGGCATCCGACGACATCGACAGCCTGAAGGACAAAAAGGTGAACTTCCGTCTGGTAAAAGGCGCTTACAAGGAGTCGCCGGAAGTAGCGTACCCGAACAAGGCCGATGTAGACGAAAACTACAAAAAAATCATCAAGCAGCATTTACTGAACGGCGGATACGCTGCGGTGGCAACCCACGACGACAACATTATCGCCTATGTGAAGCAGTTGGAAAAAGAATACAACATTCCGCGCACCCAGTTTGAATTCCAGATGCTGTACGGCATTCGCACCCAATCCCAAATCGACCTCGCTCGTGAAGGGTACAAAATGCGCGTCTACGTCCCATACGGCAACGACTGGTACGGCTACTTCATGCGTCGTCTGGCAGAAAGCCCGGCAAACGTGAAGTTCGTGCTCAAAGGAATGTTTACGAAGTAAGGCGGGCATGCTAAAGAAGACACCTCCGAAAGAGCTTTCGGAGGTGTTTTGTGTTAGGATGGAGCAAGAATTTTCCTTTAGGGAGAAAGGGGCCGTTTTTCGTGCGTACATTCACCATTCCACTGACACCTCCGTATTCTTTCGAGCGTCTGCTGCAGCGCCTGCAAACCCATCCTGATCCGCAACTGGAAGTACAGCCGGAACACAACATGCTGCGGCGCATTTTTCGGGTCGGGACGCGCCCGGTGTTGACGCGCGTACAATTTGTCGGCGAGCTTGAACAGCCTGCCCTGAAAAACGAGACGGCCTCTGCCTTGTCTGCGGCGGAGCAGCGCGAGCTGGAACGGACGATTCGTCACGTTTTCAGCGCAGACCTCGACCTTTTGCCGATTTACGAGCAGATGAGAGAAGAGCCGGAGCTGGCTGTGCTTGTCGATCGCTTTTCCGGCCTGCGGCTGATGCACGACTCTGATCTGTTTCAGTCGATGGTCAAGACGATAATTGGTCAGCAAATTAATTTAACCTTTGCGGCGAATCTGACCCAGCGTTTGCTGACGCTGGCTGGCGAAGAGGTGGCAGACGAGCAAGGCGTGAAATTTCTCGCGTTTCCGACTGCGGAGGCCGTCGCGCGGCTGTCGACCGAAGACTTGCGCCCGTTGCAGTTCAGCCAGCGAAAAGCCGAGTATATCATTGACTACGCGCGTGCGATTGTGGACGGAAAGGTTGATTTGGAGCGGCTGTGGGCGATGGAGGACGAGGAGATTATCGCGCATTTGACTACCCTGCGCGGCATTGGCCGCTGGACGGTCGAGTGCCTGCTGATGTTCGGAATGGGCCGCCCTAATTTGCTGCCGGCAGCGGACATCGGGCTGCGCAACGGGATCGCGCTCGTGTACAAAATGGACAACAAGCCGGACGAGCGAGAAATTCGCCGGATAGGAGAGCGCTGGGCGCCATGGCGCAGCATTTACTCTCTCTACATTTGGGAAGCGGTGGGAGCGGTGAAGCGAAAAGAGGTTTGGGAGGAGTAGCTCCCTTGTTTGCCAAAAATTCTTTACTTTTCAACAAATCGACTGTTGAAAAGTGAAGAAATATTAAGTTATACTAATGGAAATTTTATTAAAATAATAAATATAGAGAGGGACAACATGAGAGAGCTTTCAACGAGAGAAATCATTACTGTCGGTCTTATGCTTTTTGCCCTGTTCTTCGGAGCAGGAAACATGATTTTCCCGCCAGCGCTGGGACAGGCAGCGGGTGAAAATGTGTGGATCGCGATGCTCGGTTTTATCGTCACGGGCGTAGGCTTGCCGCTTCTTGGCGTCATCGCCGTCGGGTTGGGCGGCGGCAATTTGCAAACGTTGGCGGGGAGAGTGCATCCCGTTTTTGCCACGGTGTTTACGTTTATCGTGTACTTGTCGATCGGGCCGTTCATGGCGATTCCGCGCACGGGTACCGTTACGTATGAAATGGGTGTCCTGCCGTTTTTGTCTGAGACGATGAAGGACAGCTCGCTTCCTCTGTTCGTTACAACGATTGTTTACTTTGCCCTCACTTTCTGGCTGGCGCTCAATCCGAGCAAGCTGGTCGACCGGATCGGCAAAGTATTGACTCCTGCCCTGCTTGTCATTATCGGTGTCATGTTTTTCACATCCCTGGCTCAGCCGATTGGCGAGGTTGGACCGCCGACAGGCGACTACCAGCACGCAGCGTTTTTCAAAGGGTTTGTCGAAGGCTACCTGACCTTGGATGCGCTCGCCGCGATGGTGTTCGGGATCGTCGTGACTGCCGCCGTGCGGGAAAAAGGCATTACCAATCCGAGAAAGCTGACCTGGTCGACGATCAAGGCAGCGGTGATTGCGGCAATCGGCCTGGGGCTTGTCTATTTGGCGCTCGGCTATATGGGAGCAACGAGCCACTCGCTGGGACAGTCCGCTAACGGCGGACAAATTTTGACTGGCGCAGTCCTGCATCTGTTTGGTCCGCTCGGCACGCTGCTGCTTGGCGGGGCGGTCACGCTCGCTTGCCTGACGACCTCTGTCGGTCTGGTTACCGCTTGCAGCCGCTTTTTCTCCGAGCGTATTCCGGGCGCTTCCTACAAGATGATGGCCGTGATTTTGAGCGTGTTCAGCGCGGCAGTTGCCAACGTAGGGCTTACGCAACTGATTGCCATTTCCGTTCCGGTGCTGATGGCGATTTACCCGCTGGCGATCGTGCTGATGCTCGTGTCCTTTTTCCACCAATGGTTCAAAGGATACTCCGCAGTCTATCGCGGCGCTATCATCGCTACGGCGGTCATCAGCCTGCTGGATGGACTCGCGACGGCGGGCATCAAGATCGCAGCGCTCGCTCCGATCCTGGACCATTTGCCGCTGCACAAGGAAGGCATCGGCTGGCTGCTTCCGGCAATTGCTGGCGCGTTGCTCGGCTTCCTCTGGGGCAGCTTGCGCCCTGAACGAAAAGCAAAGCAGGAAGTGCTGGAGCAAAAGCTCGGCAAGGTGTAACATTGGCAGATTCATAAAAACAAGGAAAAAACGCGCCGCCTCGCTTGAGGTTTGGCGCGTTTTTTGGCGTGTTTTTCTTGCAGACTTCCTGCTATTCCCTGCCAGTTAGGACTTCTATCCGTCCACAACTTTTGCGATCTGTGTTACCATGGGAAAAAGCTGTAGCGTCGCAAAAACGGCACTATTTTCCCATGCCGTTCAAAGGAAGGGAGGTTGTTAGCCATGACCCAGATGAAGGTCCTCGTTGCTGATGACGATCCAAATGTACGCGAAATTATTCGCCTTTATTTTGAAAAACAACAGATTGAGCTTGTCGTCGCCAAGGATGGGCGGGAAGCTCTTGCTCTTGTAGAGACCGAACAGCCGGATGTGCTGATTCTCGATGTAATGATGCCGCAAATGGACGGCTTTGAGGCTTGTCGGGAAATTCGCAAAAAATGGGATACACCGATTATTATGCTAACCGCAAAAGATGAGGAATTTGACCGCGTGCTCGGCCTGGAGCTGGGAGCGGATGACTATGTAACCAAGCCGTTCAGCCCGCGCGAGCTGGTAGCGCGAATCAGGGCGATCATGCGCCGCCTGCAGCCGAAGCCAAAGGTGGAGGAAGACGCGCCGCGCATTTTCAGCTTCGATCAGCTCACGATCGATCTCGACAAGCGCGAGGTGATCGTCGCGGGAGAAAAGGTCAGCTTTCGCCCGAAGGAATTTGATTTGCTCGTGCAACTGGTGAAATCGCCGGGCAGCGTCTGGTCGCGCGAGCAGTTGCTGGAGCAGGTATGGGGATTCGACTACTTCGGAGATGTCCGGACGATTGATGTTCATATCAAAAAGATCAGACAACGCCTGGATAAGCTTCCTTACGAGTGCATCCACACGGTATGGGGGATCGGCTACAAGTTTGGGGTGGAATCCTGATGCTCGGTACTTCCAAAAGCATTTTCCGCCGCCTGCTGTTCAGCTTTTTGTCGACTGTTCTGGTCGGTCTGGGTATTTCCGGCATTTTGCTGTCGTTTTTCGCACGGGAGTATATTTACAACTCCAAGGAAGAAGAGCTGTTGCGGATGGCGAAGAAGGTCAACGTCGCGATTCACAACAGCAATAAAGTGAACAAGGCGCTCCTGGACAAGCTGGCGATGCTCGATGAGTCGTTCGACACGCGAATCTGGCTGTTCAATAAAGAAGGAAAAATTGTCGCGACCTCCATGAAGGACGAGGTGTTCACCGGAAAGTCGGTGGCGGTTTCGATTGCCGACAACGTGCTAAAAGGCAAAAATGCGATTTCCGAGCTGAAAATCGAAGGGCTGGAAGACCCGATGCTCTCGGTTTCCGTTCCATGGGGCGAGGGCGAAAATGTGTACGGAGGAATCATCCTGCACGCTCCCATCGAAGGGATCGAAAAAACATTCGGACAAATGCGCGAGTCGATTTTGTGGGCGACGCTGTTTGGCGTTGTGCTGTCTACCGCGATGGTTTCCTACCTGTCCTGGTCGATCTCGCGGCCGCTGCGCACGATCGAGCGGACGGCGGCGGAGATCGGCAGGGGCAACTACGCGGAGCGTGTCCAGGTAGACACGCACGATGAAATTGCCGATTTGGCGCAGACGATCAACACGATGGCAGAAAAGCTGGAAAAGGTGGAGCAGGAACGGCACCATCTGGAGCAGGTGCGCAACGATTTTCTCGCCAATGTGTCCCACGAGCTGCGCACGCCGCTCACAGCGATACAAGGCTTTTTGGAGGCGCTGCAGGACGGGCTGGTAGAGGACGAAGAGGCCCGGCAAAAATATTACGCCGTCATGTATTCGGAGACGATGCAGGTCAATCGGCTGGTCGATGACCTGATGGATTTGATGAAGCTGGAAAACAACGAGGTCAATCTCGCGAAGTTCCCTGTCGATGTCGCAGAGGTGATGAATCGGGTCGCTTTTTCCTTCCGCCAGGAGGCGGAGGAAAAAGGGCTTCAGCTCACAGTCGAGGTCGAAGAGGAACTGCCGCGCATTTATGCGGACAAGGATCGGGTGGCGCAAATTTTGAAAAACCTGGTAAAAAATGCGCTCAAGTTCACGGCAGCGGGCGAAATCCGGATGACGGCCAAACTGCAGGACCCATGGGTGTGCATCCAGGTGCAGGATACGGGCATGGGCATTGGCGCAGACGATCTGAACCGGATTTGGGAGCGGTTTTTCAAGGTGGATCGCGGCCGCTCGAAAAACAACAAAGGCACAGGTCTTGGCCTTGCCATCGTCAAAGAGTTGGTCGAGCTGCACGATGGCAAGTGCAGCGTGGAAAGCGTGCCGGGACAAGGAAGCACATTTACCATCCTGCTGCCGAAAATGACGGCGCCGCCCGCGAAACAATCGTCATGACCCAAAGCTTGGCTGGCGTCATGGTCATACTTTTTTCATAATTGGATCATGAAATTCTCCTATTCTCCTTACAGAATGGTTATCTTTGCCCGTTACGATGTACTTGTGACGGCGAGAAGGTCACGAAAGCCAAGGATGAAAGGAGAATGAACATGAATAAAAAATGGTTTTCCATTGCAACTGTCGCATTGCTCCTGTCTGGAAGCCTGGTAGCCTGCTCCAGCACAACAGGGACGCCTGAACCAGCGACGCAGCAAGAGGGCACAAGCCAAACGACACCGGCTTCTTCTGATAATGGACAATCAACCGACAGCTCGGTTTCGCAAGATCAATCGACGCCAGATGCATCGGCAAACAGCTCCGATACGACCACAGGCGGTTCGGACAGCACAGGCCCCTCTTCTGATGCCCCGGCAAGCGCTGATGCACCAGCCAGTGACAGCAGTTCAGACAGCAAGTCTGACGCATCGTCTGGCACAACTGGTTCGACTGGAACGGAAAACAGCGGATCTGCCGATCAGTCGACTTCGACTGACGCGAGCAAGCAGTAACGATTCGCCAACTGGAAACACGTTTGTTAACGTTTGTTGAAACTCCTCTACTTCCCTCCCGTTTTATATATATTTGGCGGCTATAGGCCGTCTTTTTTTTGCTTTTTTCTGATCGGGGCGTTTGTGTGAAAAGATGTTGCAATTGGAATTTTTGTTGAATTTATTGTAAAGTGGGGGTAGTTTTCAACAGGGGGCGGGGAATGCGTTGGTGCTGTGAGCGCATGGGATGTAAGCTTCGTGATTTTCGGTTTCAAATGCATGGAATGTTGGGGAAGGCCGGGTTTTGCTACGTTGCCCGGGTTATGTTTGGCGGGTCATGTCATGTTTCGCAGGCCCACAAGCTCTAGTCAGGCTACGCTAGCCCAAGTCAGGCAACGTAAGCGCCTGTCAGGTTACGCAAGCCCGAGTCAGGCAACGTGAGTCCAAGTAAGGTTACGCACGCTCAAGTCAGGCAATGCAAGCCCAGGTCATGTTGGCGTAGGCCCATGCCTACTCTCTGGCTTCTCATCGAGCAATGCGCTTTTGCAATAGCGCGGCTGACAAGCAAGACAAAAAACGGTTTGGCGGGAGGAAACTGTCGTGATTACATATCCGTCTTTGAAAAAAGGAAGTACGATCGGGGTTACTGCTCCGTCCTCAGGGGTGCCGGGCGAATTGCATGAGCTGCTCAAGCTCGCCTGCAGGCGGATGGAGGAGCGCGGCTACCAGACCGTGTGCAAGGACACAGCCTGGACGCAGCAAAAAGCCAAGTCTGCGGAGGCAAAAGTCCGTGCGGCCGAGTTTAACGCATTGCTCCGCGACGACAGCATTGATCTGATTATCCCGCCGTGGGGCGGCGAGCTGCTGATTGAAATTCTTGAGTACCTTGATTTCGAAGCCTTACCTGCCAAATGGGTGCTCGGCTACTCCGATGTCAGCCTGCTGCTTTTTGTCATTACACTGAAAACGGGCCTGGCAACCGCGCACGGAGCCAACCTGATCGATTTGCGCGGAACGTCCATGGATGAGACGACAGCCAAGTGGGAGGCGGTGCTTTCGACTGGGGCAGGCGAGCAGGTTGTGCAGGAGGCATCGGCTCTCTACCAGGCGCAATGGCAGCATGACAAGCCCACTCCGGTTGTTTTTCACCTCACAGAGCCGACCCGCTGGAAATCGACTGAAGCCGCACCGCTAAAACTGACAGGACGGCTGCTTGGCGGCTGCATTGACGTCATCCGCCACGTCGTCGGGACGCCTTACGGAGATGTCCGGCGGTTTCAACGAGAGCGGATTCAGAACGAACCGATCGTCTGGTACCTGGAAAATTGCGAGCTGTCGACTGCCGATTTGCGCAGGTCGCTTGTACAGATGAAGTTGGCAGGCTGGTTCGAGCATTGCGCCGGGATCATGTTTGGGCGCAGCGCAGCGAATCAACCCGTAGACGGCTATACAGCAGAAGATGTATATCAGGAGCTGGCCGCAGAGCTGCGGGTACCGATCCTGTACGACATCGACTGTGGGCATGTGCCTCCGCAGATGACGTTTGTAAACGGAGCGCGCGCCGAGATCGACATGACCGGGGAAAGGCCGCGGGTGACGCAGACTTTTTGTCCGTAGTGGTGGGCTAGATAGTGGCATATAGAGAAGGACAGCAGGAAGTCTGCTGTCCTTTTTTCGAGTAGGCGATACGAGTTTGTAAACGTTCGTTCGCGCTGTGTAGGGACAAGGGGGGCGAAGGGCTTCGCGTAAAAATGGATGAAGCCATGTTTACTCAAGCTCGTAACGGTCTTACCCGTCTGAAAACGTCAATTGCTTTCCGACGATTCGCGCTTGTGCAGATTCGACAGGGCTACGCCGAGAAAAATAAAGGCCGCTCCGACGAAAAAGCTGACGCCCAGGTGCTCGTGCAGCAGAAGCCAGCCCAGAAATGCGCCGACGATCGGCTGGACGAAGAAGAAACCTGCCCCACTGCCCGCCTGCATCAGTTCGAAGCCTTTGTTCCACAGGTAAAACGCCCCGGCTGTCGAGATGAGTCCGATGTACAGCACACCGGCCCAAATCTCCCAGCCAAACTGCCAGGAGACAGGCGTGACAGACAGTTCCCAGACCATGACAGGGCTGGTGAAGACGAGACCAAACAAGGCCACGTACGTTGTGACGAGCAGAGAGGAATAACGCTGCGTCGCTTTTTTGCTGAGGACGGTGTAAAGCCCCCAGCTTACCGCTGCCACGAGCAGAATCAGGTTGCCTGTCAGAGACGACTGGGCGTCCGCCTGGTCCGGCACGCCGATGACGATGATGACGCCCACGGTTGCAAGCAAAATGCCTGTTGCCTGCTTGAAGTGGATTTTCTCTTTGAGCAGCCAAACCGCGAAAATGGCGATAAAAGCAGGGGAAGCGGAAGTAATCAGCGCGCCCATATGCGCGGTCGAGAGCTTCGTGCCGAGAAATTGCGCCGCGATTGAGATGGTGACCCCGACAAAGGCAATGGTCATCAGCAGCGGATAATCTTTTTTCAGGACGGTTTCTCTGCGAGCGAGAGCGAAAGCCCCCAAAACGATCAGCGCGATGCCGAAGCGCAAGATCAAAAGCGTAAACGGCGGAATGACGTCCAGCACGACTTTGCTCACGACGTAGACGCCACCCCAAATTGCGGCAGCGAGAGTCAGGCAAATGGCGCCGAGTAACGATTGCTTCCATTGTGAATGCGACATGAATAGTCCCTCCCGGAATGAATCTGAATGGTACAGTCAGGCTTGTTAGCCGGGAGGCCGTTAGAAAAACCGCTTCCTCACCGACTAGGCGAGGACAGGTACATCACATTCGAACAGGCGACGCTTCATTGCGGTTCACCTCCTTATGGCTCAGATGGGGAGTCAAGCCATTTTGCGACCAAAAGCACTGGCTGCGTCAGCAGTCCAACGGGCGCTTCCACCTGGCGATACTGTTCGTAGCCGAGCCTGCCCCAAAAGCGCAGAGCGGGCTCATTATGCGCGATGACTCCATGGTGGATGTGCCGGGTGCCGTGTACGGCGCAGAAGCTCTCGAACAGCTTCACCGCTTCTTTACCCAGTCCTTTTTTCTGCCAGGAAGCGTGCAAGACGAGCAGGCTGATCCAGCTTTTCGGCTCGCTATCGCTTGCGAGGACGACGTGCATCACGCCAACGGGTGTCCCTTCTACGGCCAAAAGCAGCCAATATCCCTGGGGAATGGCAAGCGTCGAATCGTACTCCGCTTCCAGCTCGCTGAGAGTCATGGTGCTGACGTTGTGGCGCAGCAGGTTGTACCCGGGGTTGCTGTTGTACACCTCCAGCACAAACGGCAGCTCTGCGCGCTGCAATTCGCGGATGGCGAGCCTTTCCCCGGTGAGCTTCAGTGTCATTTGGTCCCTCCGTATTTGCGAATCAGCCCGATCTGTCCGCCGTGATAGCCAGGCGTCCGAGTGCCTGACGGGGAGTCAGGATGCCGATTGGAGCTTCGCACGGAACATCCCATGCTTCGGGCGGCAGCGCAGCGAGAGAGTCGACCAGATGGCGGTACGAGGCTTCACAGATGGCGAGAAGCGCCGCCAGATCGGTGAAGTTCCCTTCGTCTTTGACCGGGCCGATGGTGCTCAACGAGATGTCGGAAGGGAGTGGACGCTGAAAAAACATCAGACAGAACCGATACTCGACTTCGGCGATATGGCGAATCAAAAAGCCGATGGAATTAGAGCCCGGGGCGAGCTTTAAGGGAAGCTCGTCAGCCTGCAGATTGGCCGGCGCGTCCATGTAACGGGAGCGGGCCGTTTGCAGCGAAGGCAGCAGTTCCTGCTCAAACATCCAGCCATCCTTTCCAGATCGCTTGTTCTTTTCTTTTATTATAGGAGAAACAGAGGGAAAGACCAGCAGAATCGTTTGGAATATTTTGAATGAATATTCACTCAGTTACCGATATTCGTTATACTGGAAGAAACAGTCCAAGGAGTGAGAGAGATGGCCCATCGCTTTGCGTTTACCGTGCAATCTACGGATATTGATGTCATCGGTCATGTGAACAATGCCAAATATTTGGAGTACATGGAGTGGGCGAGGTTTGACTGGATCTGGCAACTGGGATTTACGCTCGATGAATTGAAGCGGCGGGCCGTAATGCCTGTGGTTGTCAATATCAATATCAACTATCGAAAAGAGCTGCATATGCGCGAAGAGGTGTACGCGCTTACGACTGCGCTGCGGGTTGGAGAAAAAAGCTTCGTGATTCGCCATGAGCTGTACAACAGCGAGGACGTGCTGGCCGCAGACGCCGATGTCACAATGGTCATGATCGATGCGAACACGAGACGGTCGGTCGCGCTGCCGGATGAATTGAAAGCCGCGTTGGAAAAAGAGCTGGCAGCCACATAACCTTCGATGCAATGGGGGCAATGGACGATGGTCACTTGCCTCCTGCCTTGCCTGCACGCTTACTTGCGCAGTTGGTCGAGGCGAAACGCATTCCACTCCAGCGCACGCAGGGCAAGCGTTTCCAGCACGCGTTCGTGGCGGTCCTGGCCGTCTTTGACATCTGCCATGTCCTGTTTGAGCAGGGCGACGTCTTGTTTTAGTTCAGCCACGTCCTGTTTGAGCACGTTGACATCTTGCTTTAACTCGGCAACATCCTGCTTGAGTACGGCCACCTCATGCTTCAACTCAGCCACGTCCTGCTTGAGCACAGCTACATCATGCTTCAACTCAGCCACGTCCTGCTTGAGCACAGCTACATCATGCTTCAGCTCAGCCACGTCCTGCTTGAGCACAGCTACATCATGCTTCAGCTCAGCGACCTCACCTTTAAGCTGATGCACCTCCATCGTTAAAGCTTCCAGCTTGGCGTCTGTCTCGTCCTGCCTGTCCAAAATGGCGCGCGTAACCAAACGAAGCTCATTCATTCCTTCCAGCAGTTGGTCGATTTTTTCTTCTGACATACCGTCAGCCTCCTTTTTCGTAAAATGTGCCAAAATTGTTATGGTGACGCCGATAATCCGTTACAATGATCTTAGCAAAAGACAGCGGCTCACGCAGATATTTTTTAGAGGAAAAATGGAGGAAAACAGGGAAGAGGAAGTGACCATCTTGTCTCGATTCAGCACGATATTGTTTGATCTCGACGATACGCTGTTTGATTTTTCTGCTTGCTGGGAAAAAGGGATGCAGCAGACGATTGCCACACATGCACTCACGACTGACCTGGACGGCGCGGAGCTGCTTGCGGCGTTGCGCCGCCACGGAGACGATCTGTGGGTGGATGTTATAGCGAAAAAGTACGATTTTACGCAGTATCGCCAGTTGCGCCTGCAGAGGGCCATGGCCGACTTAAACCGCACGATCGCAGTAGAAGAGGCTGACGATTTCCAGCGGACTTACCAGGCGGCTTGCCTCGAGGCCGTCCAGCCTGATCCGGCTGTGCAGGCTGTCATCGCGAAGCTGGCAGAGGAGCATAAGCTTGGCATCGTCACCAATGGTCCGGTAGACATGGCGTTTATCAAGCTGGAGCGTTTGGGGCTGTCTGCTTACTTCCCGCAAGAGCGGGTGGTGATTTCCGAGCTGCTCGGCTACCATAAGCCGGACCCGCGGATTTATGCGGCGGCGCAAGAGCGATTCGGCGTGGCGAGCAGCGAGGTGCTGTTTGTTGGCGATACATGGGAAGCGGATGTGGCAGGAGCTATTGATGCGGGGTTTTCCGCTGTCTGGCTGAATCCACGTGGGAAAAAGGCCACTTCTGCTCATCAGCCGCTGGCCGTTATCGAACGGCTGGAGCAGTTGCCAGCGTATTTGTAGTGTGGAGTTGTGACAGTAGCGTCGGACCGCAGCAGTAGCCAGTAGTAAACTTGTGCCAGCAGCGCCAGCCACAGCAGTAGCCAGTAGTAAACTTGCGACAGCAGCGACGGGCTGCAGCAGTAGCCTGTAGTAAAACTTACGACAGATCGACGGCCCACAACAGTAGCTATACTCACTCGTAGCCAGCATTTACACCCCCCATCAACAACCTCCCCCAAAAAGACAGCTCTTTCCCTCCGCCAACGAAATCGCCACCCTGCCAACCGCAGCTTGCGCGTGTTTTCGCTACAGCCGGGTCAAGAGCTGTCTTTTTCTATTCCCCTCGCCGCGCAGCTTTCCGCTCGCTCCACCGCTTTGCCGCCCAGGCCAGATTGACCGCGAGCAGCCCGCAGACGATATACATCGAAACAGTCCACTCGCCATTTCCAAATATCAGCCGATACGCCAACACTGTCGCCAGAATCAGCGTAAAAACTCCACTAGACATCCCCATCCTCCTGCATAAATATATTTTTCCAGAGAGGGCACATCGACGTTCACGCCGTAAATGTCCACACGCGCTTGCACGAGGGCGCACACCAATGCGGCCACCTTTTGCTCCTCATCTACCTGAAGCTGGAAGCGGCCTTCTCCCCAACGGATGTTGCGGCTCAGCGACTCGACAAAGGCGCGCAGCGCGGCTTGTTCTTCTGCGGAAAAGGCGGAGTGGCGCACCTGGACCTGCCGCCAGGCTTGCTGGGCGGCCTGCAGTTCGGTGAGGCTGCCTTCTGAAGCGATCTTGCCGCTTTTCATAATCGCGATGCGGGTGCAAATTTTCTCTACCTCGTGCAAGTTGTGCGAGGTCATGAAAATCGTTTTGCCTTGCTGATGCAAGCGCAACAGCAGCTCCTGAATGTGCAGGGCTGACTCGACGTCAACGCCGGAGGTCGGCTCGTCGAGGAACAAAATCTCCGGGTCGCCGACCATTGCCTGGGCAATGCCCAGCTTCTTTTTCATCCCGAAGGAAAACGTTTTGGCTTTGCGCGCAGCGTGTTCGCCAAGCTCTACGGCGTCGAGGATGCGCATGCAGTCCTCATGCGTCAGTCCAACTTTTTTGACGCGGGCGAAATAGCGCAGGTGATCCGCAGCAGACAGAGAGTCGTAAAAGGTGGAATAATCGGGCAACACGCCAATGCGTCGCTTCCAGTCTTCCGTCTGGACATCGTGGCCGAACATCCGGATACTGCCCGAGCTCGGGCGGATGATGCCTGTCAGCATGTTGATAAACGTAGACTTCCCCGCCCCGTTTCTCCCCAGAAACCCGAAAATTTCTCCGCCTCGCACGGATAAGCTCACCTGATCGACAACGGTGCGATCGCCGAAGCGTTTGCTCAATTGCAGCGTTTCAATGACGGCCATCAACAATCTCTCCTTTGGAACAAGTACATGGAAGCGCCGAGAAACAGAGCGGCATAGAGCCAGATAAACCCGATCCAGGCGCCGCCTTTTTCCATAAACACAAACGGGGTCAAATAGGCGATCCACTGAGCGGCCGGATGGTCGGAGAAGGTGCTCCACAATCCGAGTCCAGGCAGAAGCATCGCGGCGACGATGCCGAGAAACATTGTGTAGCTCGGCCGAGGGACCACAAGCGAGAGCAAGAGCGCCAGCGAGATGCAATAGACGAGCAGCGACAGGCACTGCCAAAAGGTTTTGCCGTCAAACGTATGGACAGTGACCAGCACCACGCCGAACGTAATCGCAAGACAGCTCAGCCAGAAGCAGACGACCCCGAGAAATTTCCCGAGGACAATCTGGTTCCGGGACGTGCGCGTGACGAGAAACCGCATCGTCCGCCCCGCCAGCTCGCGGTTGATGACGTCATGGGACAAGCTGAATACGAACAGCGGCCCCAGGAGCATAATCAGTGTAAAAATACCGAGGGCGTGCCCCTGCGCCAGATCCTGTGCCGGGACAAAAGCCGCCGCCCGATTGACCAGATCGGAAACCCAATACGATACGCCGACGATAAAGGCGATCGTAATCAATGACTTGATGCTTTTAAACAATCGAACATATTCGTGCCTGCAAATAGCCCACATAAGCGTGATCGCTCCTTTCCCTTTCAGCATAAGCGACGAATCTTTCCTGTACGAAACCGCAACCTTACCATTACCTTATCTTTTTCGTAGCCGCCCCTCGCCCGTGATATGATGAAGGAGAAAAAGGGAGTGAGAACGTGGAAAAAGAAGCGAAAATCTTGCTGGTAGACGACGAGGAAGCGATTTTGCACATGCTGAAAACGGTGCTGCAAAAAGAAGGCTTCGTTTACATAGATACGTGCACGCGAGCAGAGCAGGCGTTGCGATTGGTAGAGGAGCGCCGCTATGATTTGCTGATTCTCGATGTGATGCTGCCGGACAAAAACGGCTTCGAGCTATGCTCCGCCGTTCGCCAGCGCACGAAGGCGCCGATTTTTTTCCTGACGGCGAAAGGAACGGATTTTGACAAGCTGAGCGGCTTTGCCCACGGGGCTGACGATTATATTACGAAGCCGTTTCACCCGCTTGAGGTCGTCGCCCGGATGAAGGCCCACCTGCGCCGGACAATGGGAATGGCCGCTCCTGCCGCACCCCCGGAGCCAAAAATTTACGACTTCGGCCGTTTCCAGGTCAATGCGGATGCTGCCGAGCTGATCGTAGGCGGCGAGCAGGTGGACTGCCCGGCGCAGGTGTTTTCCTTGCTCGTGTTTTTTTGCCAGCATCCAAACCGCGTGTTCACCAAAGAGCAAATATACGATCACGTCTGGAAGGACGAGTACGGATTGTTTGATGAAAATACAGTGATGGTGCACATCCACAAGCTCCGCCAGCGAATCGAGGAAAATCCGGGACAGCCCAAGTATTTGCTTACTGTAAGAGGGTTGGGCTACAAGCTGGTGACGCCAGGGAGACAGGCATGAACCTGCGCAAAAAACTGATTCTGCAATACGTCCGCCAGTTTTTCGGCTTTTTGCTGGTGCTGCTCCTGTGCCTGATCGTGTCGCTGGTTCTTTTGGGCATTCGGCTGATGAACGAGGAGATGGAGGCAGACTTGTCGCGCCTGGTGGCTTCCGACCTGCAAATGCAGCTTGAATACGAGCAGGGAAAAGTCAGCGTCAACGACCGGGTACGAAAAAGTGTCGACAGCCACAACGGCTGGCTGCAAATCATCGACCGCAACGGCAAGCTGCTGTACGCGTACCGCACGCCGGACAATGTTCCGCAGGAGTACGAGCCTGGAGAGTGGATCGCGCAGGCGCAAAATGACGAGAGCGCTCTCTACCACGTGAAGCATTGGGTAGTGGATCTGCCGGAGGCAAACACAAACAAAAAAGCAATCGTGTTGTACGGAGCACCCGCGCCGGAAAATGCCTTGATGGCAAAACTGCTCGCAGCGAAGCCTGCCAACGGTGCGGCTGTCCCGGCCGAGCTGGCGCAGAGCTTTTCCCGGGAAAAGGCGTGGTACGCCGTCTATGATCGGCAAGGGCGGCTCAGCGGACAGTACAACGCGCCACAGATGGCCGAGCAACTCGACTTGATCCAACTGTTGCAGATGGAAAACGAAAACAGAAATACTCCGGACTTTACCGTCAGCCGTTACGACAAGGAGAGCGGGCTTACGTACGTAGTCGGTATGGCGAATCCGTGGTACCGTCCCGGAGCTGCCGCAGAGTCTGTCGACAGCATGATCGCGGACACTTTTTGGCAGGTGGGGATTATTCTGATCGTGTCCGTGCTGGTCGCAGGCAGTTGGTATGCGCTGCGCATCGGGAAGCCGCTGTTGCACATGGTGAACTGGCTGGGCAATCTGGCGCAGGGGCGCTATGCAGAGCCGACAGGAAAAAACGGACGGCGTGTCGGGACGACGCGAAAAGGGAAGCGCAAGAAGTCGTTTGCCGTCTTTCAGGACATTTTTGACGCGCTGGCGAAGCTCAGCCATACGCTGCAGGCGAATGAGGAACGGCAAAAGGACGTGGAGAGGACGCGCGAGGAATGGATATCCGGGCTTTCCCACGACCTGAAGACGCCGCTCAGCTCGATTTTCGGCTATGCGACGATGCTGGAGTCGGAGCAGTACGAGTGGGGCAGAGGGGAAGTCAGCCAGTTTGGCCGGACGATCCGGGAAAAGGCAGACTACATGAACGGCCTGATTGAAGACTTGAACCTGACGTACCGCCTGAAAAACCACGCGCTGTCCATGGTCAAGGAACCCGTCCCGGTCGTGGAGGCGATCCGCCGCATTACGGCTGACCTGGTCAACGAGCCGGACGCAGCCGGGCACGATATCGGGTTTGAGGCGCGCGAGGAAAAAATAGTCGCGATGGTCGATCCGAAATGGTTTTCGCGAATCATCATCAACATTTTGACGAATGCGATCCGGCATACGCCGAAAGGGACGGCTGTGCGCGTAGAGGTTAGCCTCGCAGCACCAGACAGCTTTGTTGTCCGGATTGCGGACAACGGCCCGGGGATGGATGAAAAAACGTTGGCAAACTTGTTCGAGCGCTATTACCGCGGAGGCCATACCGAGGAGGACACGAGCGGGACAGGATTGGGAATGGCGATTGCGAAGCAGCTCGTCATCGCGCACGGAGGGCAAATCGACGTCAAAAGCCAGCCGGGAAAAGGAACGGAGGTTGTCATGACCTTTCCGTGCCAGCCAGCCGGACAGTGAGCTGTTCCAAGTCGGAGCGCGAATACAAAAAAGGTGCCGCTGCCCGTGCAGACGACACCTTTTTTATTTGCCTAGTGAATGGCGTTTTTCTTGAATTGTCCGCCGCGCACGTCGTGGATGTTGCCGACTGCGAGGAAGGCACTCGGGTCGATTTCTTCCACGATCAGCTTCAGCTTGGCCTCTTCCAGACGGGTGATGATGCAGAAAATGACTTTCTTGTCATCGCCGGTGTAGCCACCCTCACCTTTCAAATAGGTGACACCGCGTCCCAGACGGGCAACGATGGCGTCTCCCAATGCCTTGTGATTGTCGCTAATAATCCAGACCGACTTGGATTCCTGGAAGCCTTCGATGGTCAGATCGATCATTTTGAAAGCAATGTAATAGGCGATCAGCGAGTACATCGCGCGATCCCAACCGAATACGAATCCGGCACTGCTCAAAATGAATAGGTTGATAAACATGACGATCTCACCAACGGAGAACGGAGACTTTTTGTTAAACAGTACCGCAATGATTTCCGTACCATCCAGAGAGCCGCCGTAACGCAGGACGAGCCCTACGCCAATTCCCAAAATAATGCCGCCAAACACGGCTGCCAACAGCGGATCATCCGTCAAGCCAGGGACTTCGTGCAACAGCATCGTACCCACGGACATGACACTGACCC
Organism: Brevibacillus sp. FW301-21C12A; assembly: GCF_058788915.1. NCBI lineage: Bacteria > Bacillati > Bacillota > Bacilli > Caryophanales > Paenibacillaceae > Brevibacillus > Brevibacillus sp. FW301-21C12A. The sequence goes on along the minus strand of NZ_JBYTBG010000015.1, from coordinate 40,807 downwards.
CAAACAGCGTGGAAATAGCGAACGTCTTTCCGATTTGCTTATATCCGATTATGAGAAAAGGCAGATTAAGCAAGAACAGGAAAATGCCAAGAGAAAGAGAAGTGAGATGCGAGGCAATGATGGAGATACCTACAATTCCTCCGTCGATGATCTTGTTCGGCACGAGGAAAATCTCCAAAGCTACCGATACAAGGGAAGCACCGACGAGAATAAAGAAGATTCTCTTCAGCAACTTTCCAATGGGTAATTTTTGATGAGTCGAAATTGCATTTTGTTGTTCCATCGTTTCTCTCCCCATTGTGAAATTTTCTACTCTCTTATTATAACATTCATTTTTGATTGACTACTGCTCAATTGCACATTATACGAAAAAAATAGCAAAATCTGATATGGATAATGAAATATGGGAGAAGGCACGCAGCTTGCACGGGATGGCCTGGACGCAAGCGCTCGCCAGTCTAGTCTGGAAAGCGGCGCCGAAAGCAGGCGAGGACGATTTTGTGCTGCGCGCCAAAATTTGGCGTCTGGCAGATCAGTCTGACATGACCAGATACGGGCACTCCCTGGTAGCAAGCACGATGTCGAGGTCGATCTCGACGGTGGCCCCTGTTGCATCGAGGACGAAAAAGCGCTTGGCAAACGTCTGCCGATAGTCGTGCAAAAGCTGGGCAAACGGCTCCCAATCCGCCTGGAGCATATGGTGGTTCAGTTCAAAAACGACGGTTTTCGCCTGCTTCGCGATGATTCTTTCCATGCCGAGAAAAGCCTGATACTCGCCGCCTTCAATGTCGATTTTGACAAAGTCGACGCGCTCGTCGGCACGGATAAGCTCATCGACGGCAGCGGCTTCTGCTTCGATACAGTCAAATTCGTCCTTGTAGTGCTTGTGGTAGTCTGCGCTGTGCTGGTGCAGGGAGCTGTTGCCGAGGAAGCGGCGGGAGGCGTAGAACGCGATGCGGGACGGCCGGGAAAAGGCAGCCAGCGGATAGGCGTGAACCCGATCGTGAAAAATCCGGGAATTACCTCCTTGGTGGTTTTGCAAAATACATTACAGATTATGTACAGCAGGACGTTTTGAGACGTGTTGCTTTCATTACGGCATGGCAAAAGGGCAAAAGAAAAAAGGCTGTCTCCAGGGACAGCCTTTTTGTTATGCGGAAAAGCGTGACTTTGTCTTACTCTTTGGTAGCCGCTACTTCAGTAGAAGCTTTTTGCTCGCCGTGTCCGTCCATGTATTCGTCAGGACCGATGATGCCAGCTTCGCGGTCTTGTTTCTCCAGCTCCAGCGCTTTTGGCACAGAGAGCCAGTAGGCGAGCGCGATGGCGATCACACCTGCACCGAGCTTGCCGAGCATCACCGGCAAGATGATGTTAGGCTGGAAGTTCGCGGAGAAGGACAAGTGGTCGCCCAGCAAGAACGCCGCACATACCGCGAAGGAGATGTTGATGACTTTGTCTTTTGGCGGCATGGAGCGCACGAGGCGGAACATGGCCAAAATGTTGGCGACAGTTGCCAGCAGCCCCGCACTGCCTGTAGGACTGAGGCCCAGCTTGTTGCCCAGCGCTTCCAGTGGCTTCGCCGCGTATTTGCGCAGCAAGTACACCATCGGGAACGCACCGCAGAGCATGATTCCGATGTAACCGGCTGTTTCCAGCGCGCGGTATTGGTCTTTCGGGTCGGCGATGATCGGATCGAATCCCCAAGAGCCGAATACGGTAGAGAAAATGCCTGTAAAGTATTCCACGATCGAAAACACGAGAACGAGTTTGATGCCAGCGTCCATTGTTTTACCAAAGATCATGAATCCGCGAATCATCAGGTCAGGCATGAAGCGCAGACCTGCGGCAATCGCCACAACAAAAATCAGGATAGGGGACAAGTTCAAAAGCACCTGGCCGATTCCGATGGCAAACGCATACGTGGAGTCAGCGTTTGTAGAGATTTCAGCACGAACTTGCGCGTTTGACAGAGAGAGAATGGCACTGGTGATGAAAGCGCCGATCGGAACAGTCAAAATCCCGGACATGACGCCAAGCGCCATGTATTTGTGGTCGCGCTTGTCGAGCATGGCCAGCCCCATTGGAATGGAGAAAACGATGGTCGCACCAGCCATCAGACCGACGACCATAGCCATTACCCAGCCTTCTGTCGAGCTTTTCAAGATGTTCGCCAACTGGTAGCCACCCATGTCGGAAGCCAAAATGGCTGTTGCCGCGAGGGCAGGATCGGCGCCGATTTTGTGGAAAATCGGCGACACCGCTTTTTCCACAAACCACGAGATGTAAGGGAGGGAGGCCATGATCCCGGCTGCGGGAACGAAGATGTAACCGGTTGAGTGAATTCCTTCCATGAACTCCTTGCCAAGCCCTTCATCGCTGTTGCGGATTGCGGCGACAGCACCGATGACTGCGCATAGCATGATGATGTAAATAATGACACTTCCAATGTGCTCCATGGACAACCCCACCTTTTTGAAAGATGTAAACAATAAAAGCGCTTAGGATCCCTGAAAACCGGGGATTTGCCCTAAGCGCCTTTGCTTATTTTCGTATGGACTTGTTAAACAGCTTGAAGATTGATAAATCATCTGGAACCGCTTTCAAACGAGACTAAAAAATAAGCGAAGGAATGATGTCTCAGCTTGTATCATTGTGTAAATTTTGAAAACTTCATGCTGGAAAGCGCCATTGCTTTTCGCTGCATTATACCGTGATTATATGGGGAGCTTTGTCTGTTGTCAACAGCTCTTTAGGAACAAAGTCCGAATTTTATGGCGGGTGACCGACAAAAAGCGGCCGCGCAGGTTGAAAAAGAGCGAAAAAAAGCCGCCCTGCTATCAAGCAAGGGCAGCTTTGTGAGCCAATTACAGTTTTACTACGTTCTCAGCTTGTGGTCCGCGGTTGCCTTCTACCACGTTGAATTCAACGCGTTGGCCTTCTTCAAGAGTTTTGAAGCCTTCGCCAGTGATTGCGCTGAAGTGAACGAATACGTCGTTTCCGCCTTCAACTGCGATGAAACCATAACCTTTTTCAGCGTTGAACCATTTTACTGTACCTGTTTGCATGGGTGTTACCTCCAACAAAGTTAAAATGAATATGCAACTTTTATTTGTGGATAAAATAAAATTCACACATTGTGAAAGGTTCAAACATAACTGTAAACCCTTTACAATATGTGAACACTCATTTGAAACTTCTTTTGTTTAAATTAATACTACCACAGACAGGAGCGGAAATCAATCAGTTACTTTCAGATCCGTACAGCAAAAAAACAAGGAAAGACGGCGAAAAGACTGGATGTCTCGCGCGCCGCCTTATTAATGGGGGAATTTACCTAGCGATAAGGAGAAAAACTTCACTCGTTCCGCGATGGGCTGGAACTGTTTTTCGCCAGGCTGTGCGGTTGGCTTGCCGAACGCGTTCATTTTTTCTTCTGTCGGTCCGAAGCTTTCGGCTGGCACGATTTTGCGTAGCGTTTCCTTGGTGATGCTCCACAGCATGGGTGTTCGCCCAGAAGCACAACGACGCGGGCGCTTTGCGAGTTGAAGGAGGAAGGCGTATGCTTGACGGCTTCTTCGACAAGCTCGCGAATACGCTCGTCAGAGACAACAGCTTCCTTGCTGATTCCGTAATAGGTGCGTCTGTCTTTTACGGCTGTGAAAAAATCTTTACTCAGATTCATACCTCCAATGGCTTTTTTTCTTTAACAGGATGCATGGAAAATGCAAAACTTATTCAATGTAATATAATTACTTTTCGTAACTAAATATATTTTATTGAAGAATCGTTGTTAATCCTTTTCCAGCAGACGGATGCGTTTTGGCGACAGCAGCGGCGCATTTGTCTGTCAAACACCCCAAACTCTTTACACGAAGGACAAGTAGCGATAACGTGGAGGAGGAAATGTTTTTTCAAGAAAGCTGTATGAAATAAAGAAGGGAAGCAGAGGAAGGAGGGCAGGCTGGAAATGCTTGATGAGCAAAAAAAGCAGCGCATTCTCGTCGTGACGTCGGTAGCGGCAGAGCGGGATGCGGTCATGCAAGGGCTGGGCGAGGACGCACGGTTCACGGTGGCCGTCGGAGGCGTGGGGCCAGCTTCGGCCGCTGCCAGTACGGCGCGGGCGCTGGCAAAGGCGCAGTACGACCTGGTGGTTTGCGCGGGGATTTGCGGCGGCTTCGTCGGCCGGACAGAGGTCGGCTCGATTGCGGTAGCCAGTGAGATCGTCTGCGCAGATTTGGGAGCGGAGACGCCGGATGGCTTTTGCAGCGTGGACGAGCTGGGGTTTGGCTCGGCGCGTGTGCCCGTGGCTGGCGAGCTGGCAGAGCGTGTGGAGCGCGCCATGCAAAAAGCGGGCTTGCCCGTTGGTCGCGGACCGATCCTGACGCTGTCTACGGTGACGGGAACGGCGGAAACGGCACAGGCTTTGGCTGACAGGATGCCGGAAGCGCTCGCGGAAGCCATGGAAGGATACGGTGTGGCGGTCGCTGCGCATGCGGCTGGCGTGCCTGTATTGGAGATCAGGACGGTTTCCAATGCGATTGGCCCGCGCGACAAGTCGGCGTGGCGAATCAAGGACGCGCTGGAAGCGCTGCGAAAAGGAAGCTCAGTTTTGCGGGAGGTGCTGTAAATGAAGATTGCGTTTTCTCCGTGTCCAAATGACACGTTTGTGTTTCACGCCTGGGCACACGGGCTGATTCCGGGTGCGCCCGAGTTGGACATCATGTATGCCGACATTGATATTACGAACACGCTGGCGACTCGTGCCGAGGGGCCGGAAGTGATGAAAATTTCTTATGCGGCACTGCCGTGGGTGCTGGACAAATACGCGTTGCTCCCTTGCGGCGGGGCTTTGGGCAGAGGCTGCGGGCCGCTCGTGCTGACACAGGGCGATGCAGGCGCAAGCGCCAACGACCCGGCCCGGCTCTCCGGCAAGCGGGTGGCCGTTCCCAGCGAACGCTCGACGGCGTACCTGCTGTTCCGTTTGTGGGCTGCGCAAAACGTCCCGGGCGGTGTAGGGGAAATCGTCGTGATGCCGTTCCACGAAATCATGCCTGCCGTGCGCGACGGCAAAATCGACGCGGGCCTGGTCATTCACGAAGCGCGTTTTACTTATCAAAACTACGGGCTGGCCCTCATGACCGATCTGGGCAACTGGTGGGAAGCAGACACCAATCTGCCGATTCCGCTCGGGGCGATCATCGCCAAAAGATCAATGGATCTCGAAGCGCTGGCGAACTGGACGCGCGCGTCTGTAGAATACGCCTGGGCTCATCCGACCGCTTCGCAGGAGTACGTCATGTGCCACGCCCAGGAGCTGTCCTTCGAGGTTGCCCAGGCACACATTGCCCTGTACGTAAACGAATTTACGCGCAATCTCGGAGAGGACGGCTACGCAGCTATCACCGCCTTGCTGGGGCGCGCTGCCGAGGAAGGGCTTGTCCCTCGATTCGACTTGTCGCTGCTGCGCGGATAACAGGCAACAGAAATGGCGGTCGCGCGAAGGACTGGCCTTTTGCCGATGTGACAAGTCTTTGCGCATAACAAAAGAAAACGAAGGAAGCACAGGGGCTTGAGTCTCTGTGCTTTTTTTGTTGCCACGGCAGCCGAGGGTACGAAGCTGTCCACGGCACGGCTGTGTCCTGCTCTCGCCTGATGGATTCGCATAGCGGAAGCAAAAATGGCGCGGTCGCTAGGCAGGCTGGATAATCCCGCAGGCCAGCCGCTTGCCGCTGTTGCCCGCAGGCTGTGTCCGGTAGTCGTCCGGGCTTTGGTGGATGATGACAGATTTGCCGACGACATCTGCCGCCCTGAACTGGTTGGTGATAAAGCTCATCCGCGCATAGCCGTCGTTGGAAAACAGGACAGGGAAGTCGCCAGCGTGGTTGCCGTGCGGCTGGTTGGTCGGATTCCAGTGGGAGCCGGCTGCGGTGAACGGATCGTCCGGATTGCCGACGGTGCAGACGCCATGTTCATGCAGGTGAAAGCCAAAAGGGCCAATCGGCTGCTGATTGCCAGTCGCGGGCTTGTAAGGAGGCAGGCCGATGACTTCGACGTAAACCTCCGTTCCGTACGGGACATCGGTGAAGACGATATAGCCGTTCAGGTTCGGAGCCAGCGGACCGCCCTGAATCTGGGCATAAGCCTGTGTCGGGGTGTGCGCATAGTGGGAAGAAATCATGCGCGTATCGTAAAAATAGGGAGGATATCCGTTCATGTACACTCCACCTTCGCTTTCGTGATCGTTACGATGTTCATCCTATGTCGCGAATGGGCGGATGGTTCATCTTTTCGATGGGCGGCGAATGTTGACGCTGATAATTATTATCATCTACAATCAGATGGACTTCCCCCGCGGGGACAAAAGGTGAGCAAACGATGAAACGAGTGCTTTTGATTGAAGATGAAAAAAATATGGCGAGGTTCATCGAGCTGGAGCTGCGTCACGAATCGTTTTTCGTGGCGGTTGCCGATGAAGGAAGAACAGGGCTGGACCTCGCGTTGAAGGAAGAGTGGGACCTCATCCTGCTTGATTTGATGCTGCCGGAAATGGACGGGATGGAAGTGTGCCGCAAGATTCGCGAGCGCAAAAAAACGCCGATCATCATGCTGACGGCAAGAGACAGTGTGGATGATCGCGTCTCGGGTTTGGACAGCGGCGCGGACGACTACATTCCCAAGCCGTTTGCGATTGAGGAGTTGCTCGCGCGAATGCGTGTCGTGTTTCGCAGGCAGGAGGAGCAGACCGACGCGCTGCGGGCCAAGCTTGTTTTTCGCGAGCTGACCGTTGACCTGGAGGCGCGAACGGTAGCAAAAGGCGGACAGAGCCTCGAATTGACCAAAAGGGAGTACGATCTGCTCGTGATGTTTATGAAAAATATTAACCGCGTCCTGCCGCGCGACGTGCTGCTCGATACGGTGTGGGGGTACGAGTCTGCCGTCGAAACGAACGTCGTCGATGTGTACGTGCGGTATTTGCGCAACAAAATCGACGCGCCTGAGGAGCGCAGCTACATCCAGTCCGTTCGCGGGATCGGCTACGTGATGAGAAAATGAAAAGATACGCCCCATCCAGACTCCCGATCAAATGGAAGCTGACGCTTTGGTCGTCCGTGCTGCTCTTTTTGGTGTTCATCGCCTACAATACCGTTCAATATTATTTTGTGGAAAAGTGGATGATGCGTCAGGAGGAGCAAGCGGCCGAGCAGACGATGCGCGAGATTCTCAACTTTGCCCTGGAGCGGGAAATCTCCTTCGCGGGAGCCGATCTCGACGAAATGCGCAGCTTTTTGCAAAAAATCAACCAGCACAACCAGCGAATCCGTATCCTCGACGGGCAAGGCGTGCCGGTTGCCGTCGTGTCGGACGGGATCGAAGACAGCCTGGCTGAAACGATCACGCGTGCTCCCCGCGAGCAATGGCGGAGTGTGCACATCAGCAAAAACTTGCTGTTGATGGAGCGGCCGATCACGATTTTTCAGTTTGACGGCACGGTGGAGATCGTGAAAAACATCCAGGAGTTCGAGAAGCTGAGCGGAGCGTTGTTCCGGTTCATGGCGATCGGCTGTCTCGCGGCGGTCATTGTAAGCGGACTCGGCGGGAGACTGCTGGCCCGGCAGTTGGTCAAGCCGCTGCAGGCGATGAACGAAACGATGAAAAACGTGAAGCAAAAGGGTCTGTCCGAGCGGGTGGAGTTTTACGACAATCACGATGAACTCGCCACGACGATGAAGATGTTTAATGCGATGATGGACAAGCTGGAGCGGTCCTTTCAGCAGCAGCGGCAATTCGTGGAGGATGCTTCGCATGAATTGCGCACCCCGATCGCCATCGTCGAAGGGCACCTGGGCATGCTGCGCCGCTGGGGCAAGCACGATCCGGCCGTCCTGGAGGAATCGCTGCAAATATCCGTGGAGGAGCTGTCCAGATTAAAAGCGCTGGTCGAGGAGCTTCTCGTGCTGACGCGGGCAGAGAATCTGCAAATGGATGAAGCGGCCGCAGTATGCGAGCCGGAGCAGGTCATTTCGCAAACGGTCAAAAAGGTCAATGTGCTTCATCCCGCCTTCATTATAGAGCGCGATCTGCAGGCGCTGTCCGGGGTGAAGCTGGCCATATCCGCAGAACATCTGGAGCAGATTTTGCTGATTCTTTTGGACAATGCGGTCAAGTATTCGCGGGAACGAAAAAGAATCGCGGTGAGGGCAGCCATTCAGGGCGAGCGAGCCCGCCTGGAGATTATCGACGCGGGAATCGGCATTCCGGCAAAAGACTTGCCGTATGTCACGGATCGGCTGTACCGGGTAGACAAAGCGCGAAACAGAAAAAGCGGCGCCACGGACGGAAACGGCCTGGGGCTGTCGATTGCGAAGCGGCTTGTGGAGCGTTACAACGGAGCGCTGACGATCGAGAGCGTCGAGCAGGAAGGCACTACTGTCAACGTGCTGTTGCCGATTCGCTCGATTGCGGAGAGCGTCTGAAAAAAGTTTTTTTGTTTTTCTCATCGTTTTCTCATTTTGCTTCGCTACAATAAGCCTTGTCGATTGGAAATGATATTCATTATCAAAACAACTTGAGGCAAAGGGGAAGATTCGAAAATGAGAAAAACAAGCATGCTCAGTCTCATGCTCTTTACGATGCTGACTGTGCCATTCATGGCGGGCTGCGGAGCTGGTCAGGGAGAGAGCAGCGCGAGCCAGCCGCAAGCCGGCACTACCGCGCCAAAAGCGGAGGAGACGGCGGCGAAGGACAAGGACCAGGTCGTCAACGTATTTACGGCAAGGCACTACGAAATAGACAGCAAGCTGTTTGCCGAGTTCACCAAACAGACGGGGATCAAGGTCAATGAAGTAAAAGGCACAGCCGAGGAACTGGTGGAGCGCCTGAAGCGCGAAGGTGAAAGCTCGGAGGCGGATTTGTTCATCACCGTGGACGGCGGCGTGCTGAACTACGCCAAGCAAAACGGCGTTCTGCAGCCAATCGCCTCCGCAGAGGTGGAAAAAAACGTGCCGAGCCAATGGCGCGATCCTGACAACGAATGGATCGGCATGGCGACCCGCGCGCGCGTGATCGTCTACGCAAAAGACCGCGTGAAGCCGGAAGATTTGTCCACCTATGAAGATTTGGCGAGCGACAAATGGAAGGGCAAAGTGCTCGTTCGTTCTTCCTCGAATTTGTACAACCAGTCATTGGTCGCTTCCTTTATCGAGCTGAATGGCGAACAGGCGGCGCAAGATTGGGCAACGGGCCTGGCGAACAACCTGGCGCGCAAGCCAGAGGGCGGAGACCGCGACCAGGCGAAAGCGATCGCGGCCAAAGTCGGAGATGTCGCTCTGATGAACACGTACTACGTCGGGCAAATGCTGCATTCCAAAGACGCGGAAGAAGTGAAAGTCGCAGAAAGCGTCGGCGTCTTTTTCCCGAACCAAAACACGACAGGTACGCACGTGAACATTAGCGGCATCGGCTTGACCAAGCATGCGAAAAACAAAGACAACGCCGTCAAGCTGATCGAATACATCACGAGCAAGGAAGGCCAGTCGATGTTGACGCAAGGCAGCTTTGAGTTCCCGGTGAATGCGGAGGCGGAGAAGCCGGCCTTGTTGAAAGAATGGGGCGAGTTCAAGACGCAGCAGCTCAATTTTGCCAAGCTTGGCGAGCACAACAAAAAAGCGGTTGAGCTGATGAACAAAGCAGGGTGGAAATAAACGATGACGGGAGCTGCGTTGCGAAGAAGCCTGAAACGGAAGCTGAACGGGTGGGTAGCGCTGAGCGTGACAGGGGCCATTTTGGCCCTTCTCCCGTCTCTTTACATTTTGCTCGGCCTGTTTGCGCACACGAATGAAAACTGGCAGCACATTCAGGAGTACATGCTCCTCGATTACGCCCTGGAATCGCTGTGGCTCGTCTTGGGAACAGGAGCCTGTACGATCATCGTAGGCGTTTCGCTCGCCTGGCTGGTGGCTGCCTACGATTTTCCGCTGCGCCGTTTTTTCGCGTTCGCCTTCGTGCTGCCGCTGGCGATCCCGCCGTATATTGCGGCCTACACGTACGGCAACATGCTGAGCTATACCGGAAGCATCCAGACTTTTTTGCGAAATGGCTGGGGCTGGACGTTCGATCAGCGCTACTTTGACATCATGTCCATGAAGGGCGCCATTTTTATTTTCACGCTGTTTTTGTTTCCGTACGTGTACTTGATTACGAAAACGTTTCTGGAAAAGCAGAGCGCGGCGTTCATTGAAAACGCCCGATTGCTGGGGAAAAACTCGGTTCACATCTTTTTTCGCATCGTGTTGCCGCTCTCGCAGGCCGCTATTGCGGGGGGAGCGAGCCTGGTCGCGTTTGAGGTGCTGAACGACTTTGGCGTGACTAACCACTTCGGCATTCAGTCGTTTACAACGGCGATTTTCAAGACGTGGTTCGGCATGTACGACGTCGATTCGGCAATCCGTCTGGCTGCCTGGCTGATGAGCCTGATTATCGGCATTTTTGTCGTGGAGCGGCTGGTGCGCAAGCGCAAAAAGTTCAGCTCGCCGACGAACCGGGTCACGACGCTGCGCAGAAGAAAGCTGACAGGGCTGCCCATGTATGCCGCGCTATGCTTTTGTATCGCGATCGTTTCCCTTTCTTTTTTCATTCCTGTGGCACAGCTTGCGGTCTGGGCAACATGGACGTATCAGGAAGTGCTGAACGAGCGGTTCGTGCAGCTTTTGACCAATACGCTGTCGATCTCTGTTGTTTCCATCGCGCTCCTGATGCTGCTTGCGGTCACGGTCGCCAACGTCATTCGCTATTCCCGCACATCTGTATTCGCCATGGTTATGACGCGGCTGATTTCCATGGGGTACTCGATTCCGGGGGCGGTGCTGTCAATCGGCGTGCTGGCCGTCGTGATTTCGCTCGACAAAGAGCTGGGTCCGCTGTACGCCTGGCTGGGCTTTCCAGAGGGCAAGCTGGTGATTAGCATGTCGCTGTTCATGCTCGTTTTTGCCTATATCATCCGCTTTTTGGCGGTCGGCTTCAATGCGGTCGAAGCCGGCTTTGAGAAGACGGGAAACCGCTATTCGGAGGCGGCGCGAATGCTCGGCATGGGGATGACCCGGACTTTTTTCAAGGTCGATTTGCCGCTCATCAAAGGGGCGGTCATGACCGGGGTTATTCTCGTGTTCATGGAGATTGTCAAGGAGCTGCCGCTGACTTTGCTGCTCCGCCCCTACAACTTCGAAACGCTGGCGACGAAGGCGTACCAATACGCAAGCGATGAGCAAATCCAGCAAGCGTCGATTCCGTCGCTGTTCATCGTCGCGGTCGGCATCGTTTCCGTCTTTTTTTATCACTGGGTAGGGGAGAGACAGGCAAAATGAGCTTTTTTCAACTGGACAATATCACGTTTGGCTACGGAGCGGGGAGCGGGCCTGTCGTGCGCAATTTTTCGCTGCGCATGGAGCAGGGCGAGATCGTCGGGATTTTGGGAAACAGCGGCTGTGGAAAAAGCACGCTGCTGCGCTTGATCGCGGGGCTGGAAGCTCCTGCGGGCGGACGAATCCTCATCGACGGACGGGTGCTGGTCGATGCGCGGCAGTTCGTCGAGCCTGAGCATCGCGGAGTCGGAATGATTTTTCAGGACTATGCACTGTTTCCGCATTTGACGGTCGAGCAAAATATTTTGTTTGGACTGCATCGGCTGACGAAAAAAGAACGGGAGGTACGGCTTCGGGAAATGCTTGCGCTCGTGCAAATGGAGAGCTTCGGCAAGCGCTACCCGCATGAGCTGAGCGGCGGGCAGCAGCAGCGGGTGGCTTTTGCCAGAGCGTTGGCACCTCGACCCGCCATTCTGTTGATGGATGAGCCGTTCAGCAATCTGGACGCAGAGTTGAAAAAGAAAATACGCGAGGAATTGCAGGAGCTGCTGCGGGCAGCGCGCATCACGACGATACTGGTGACCCATGACAGAGAAGATGCGGAGACGATCTGCGACCGGATCATCCGCATGGCTCGCTGACGGGCAAAGTGTCGCTTCCTCCTGAAAAGTTCAGCAGCATTCCCCTGCATCGTGTATAATGTGCTTGTGACGATTGCAGTTTACGGTTTGGCGCGATTGCCGCTGAACCGTTGAATATGAGGAGGATGCATACATGAAAGTAGAAGTGTGGTCTGATTTTGCCTGCCCGTTTTGCTATATCGGCAAGCGCCATCTGGAAGGCGCACTGTCGCAATTCCCGAACAAGGATCAGGTAGAAATCGTCTACCGCAGCTTCCAGCTCGATCCGACCATGGAGCGCGATACGAATATGGACATACACAGCGTGCTCGCTAGCAAATACGGCATGCCGCTGGAACAGGCCAAAAGCATGAATGATCGCGTGGCCCAGCAAGCAAAAAGCGTCGGGCTCGACTATCATTTTGACACGATGATTCCGACGAATACGTTTGACGCGCACCGTCTGGCTCACTTTGCCGCTGCCCATGGCAAAATGACGGAAATGAAGGAGCGCCTCCTGAAAGCGTACTTCACCGAGTCGCTTCACCTGGGAGACCACGAGGTGCTGGCGCAGCTTGCCTCCGAGGTCGGGCTGGACCGCGAAGCGGCACTCGCCATGCTGAAAAGCGGCGAGTACAGCGACAAGGTGCAGGAAGACAAGCGCAGAGGCGCTGAAATCGGCATCAAAGGCGTGCCGTTCTTCGTGTTCAACAACAAATACGCGGTTTCCGGCGCTCAGCCGGACGAAGTGTTCCTGGGAGTGCTGGGCAAAGTATGGGAAGAAGAAAACGCCGCTGCCCCTCTGACGCTTGTCGGTCAGGATGAAAAGGAAAAGACAGCCGGGGACAACTGCGCGGACGGTTCCTGCAAGCTGTAAACGGCGAGGTTGTGGTTGCATGAAGCTGAATCGAATCGATCAGATTGCCAAGCCGCGCTTCCGGATTGCCGTGCACGTGCTGGTCTGGCTGGCGCAAAGCGGCGGTGTGCTGTCCAGCTCCGCCATTGCCGCACAGGTGAAGACGCATGCGACTTTTTTGCGCCGAGTCATGGCCCAGTTGAACCGGGCTGGCATCGTGGAGGCAAAGGAAGGACGCGACGGCGGCTACTACATGACGAGGTGCCCTAAGGAGTTGACGCTCGCCGATATTTACCGCTCCCTTCCGGACGAACGCGAGGAAGACAGTCAGGAGGAGCTGGATTGCGGCGAGGTTGGCGTGCAACTGGACCGCCATCTTGAGGCGCTGATGAACCAGGCCGAGCAGCAGCTTGTTTTATTTCTCGGGCAGTACACGCTGGCGGATGTGATGGACAGCATCGGCTTCGGGCAGGTAGGCCCAAGCGAGGAACTGTTGGAGATCAAGCAGGAAAACCGACTCTTGTAGCAGTAGCAGGAGTCGGTTTTTTGGTACAGATAAGAATGGGTAAGACTCTTATTCCGGATAAGTGCAACCAAGGCTGCACGAATAACTTGGCGCAGCCAAGTTTTCTCACGCGGAAAAGGGAGCGTGGGCGAAGGTGCAGAAGCTGACGTGGCTGTACGAGCAGCGCTTTCCCCGATCGTTTGCATGGAAAGGTAAGCGTTGAAGATGGCATATACGTTCGAGGATTTGTACGAGGCAGCGGAAATGGACGATTTCGACGAAGTAAAACGAATTTTGCAGAAGCAGCCTGCCTTGATTCACGGCAAGGATGAGTACGAGTTTTCCGTGCTGCATGCGGCCGTCATGACGGAGAACGAGGAGCTGATCGAATTTTTGCTAGGACAAGGAGCAGATGTCCGCGCCAGTAACGACGAGGGAAGTACCCCGCTGCATATCGTTTTGTATCCGCAGATTGCCGCCCTCCTGATCCGGCACGGAGCAGACGTGAACGCAGCGGCGGACGACGGGAGCACGCCGCTGCACACGCAAGTAGCAGACGGAGAGGAGCGGCTGGATGTCATCGAAGTATTGCTGGAGCATGGAGCGGACAAAGCGCGGAGGGACAAACGGGGGCTGACCCCGCTCGCTATCGCCCGGGGGCGCGAGGAAGAGGAGATTGCCTTGCTGCTTGGCTAACGTGCGGCATGGCGTCCGCCACACGTTGCACCCCTGCTGCACGCCACTCCCCGCGCCAGGTGTCTCGCTGCTGGAAGGCGGGCGGTCGACCGCATCTGTGGATCAGTAGGGAAAAGTATGAAAAAAACGTGGCAGTCTCGAACATGACTGCGCACGAGGATTGCGCAGTCCTTTTTTCAGGAACAGCTTGTTTGCACTCTTTGTTTTTGCAACTGCTCGATTGCAGGCACGGTGAAGCAAGCGAGATTGGCGGGAAGCTCGGCGAGGGAGAACCATTTGACTGCCCCGATCGCTCCGCCTTCCTCCATGTTGCGTGCGGTTCCCGCTTGCACTTGGACTTCGTAGATGGCGGACACCCAATGCTCTGCCTCGTCCGGCCGGATCGTCTCGGCCATGCAGAGCAAGCCTGTAATTTCGACGTCGAGATTCACTTCTTCTTTTACTTCGCGGATGATTGACGCCTCAAGCGGCTCGTACGGATCGACTTTTCCACCCGGAATGCTCCATGTATCTTTCTCCGGATGACGATTGCGCCACACGAGCAATATCTTGTCGTGCTCGTTGCGGATCACCGCGCCTACGCCCAAGCGGGGAAGTGCCATAGTATTCGTATTCGTTGTCATGGTTTCGCTCCTTGTTGCCGCAAAAAGTTCGCGACGTTTTCGTTTCCTCGCTGGATGGCGAGCGACAGCACCGAGTCGCCGCCCTCTTGTCTGGCTATTGCGGGTCATCGGCTTGCCCGGGCTGTGCTTCCGGCAGCGGATAGCGGGCATGCACGTGCTCTCGGAAAGTTGCGTAGTCGCATGCGTAGACGTGCGAATCATGGTCGCTCTCACACAAAAGCCGCATGCCGAGCCGCTCCGCAAACCGATTGCCGGCAGCGGTCACCGCCTCCATCGCGATGGAGTGAATGCGAATGCCGCTTGCGGCCACGCCATCCAGCACGCCGAGATAATGGTGGAGCATCAGCGGCAAGGCAGCACTTTTCCGGTAAGCATCAGCGACAACGACACAGGACAAAAAATAATACGCCGACTCCGGCGACTGCTCCGGATTTTCGATATCCGCAGTCGTCATCAAGCTGTCGTTGAAGCGGCCGGCGACGATTTGCTCGTAGACATGTTTTTTTACCGGGAGCAAATTCAGGAAAGCGACGACGCGGTTATCCGCTTCGATCGCGACGATGCTGTCCGGGCGGAAGCAGTACCAGTTGTAGCTTTCCTGGCTGGGCGTAATGAAATCGGCGCTATAATATTGAAGCTCAAGCTGCTCCATCTGTTGAAAATGCTCAAGCTGCAACTGGTCGAGTTTTTTCACGGGCGGCTCTCCTTGGGCTGAAAAAGTCGATGCGGCCAAGCATTTTCGCCAAACGTTGGCCTGGCATTTGGAACTATCTAGCATTTTATCACACAGTGGAAGACATCGCGAAAAAATAGGGAATTTTTATCCGGCAAGGCTTCCGCCACCTGAACAGCCTGTTTCGGATGCGGCGCGAGCTCGATCAGCCTGTTGGCGAGAGGGCTTTGGACGAAGCTTTTCAGTTTGCGCCGTGGCAGATGGAGACGCCTGAAGAGGAACGGCAATATTTGCAGGTGGAAGCGGAGATTTGGCCGGACACGCCGCTTGGGGCGGAACGGCTCGCCGAATACAAAAAGCAACCGCTCTGGACATCGCTCGTCATCCGGCAAAAACGCACGCTCGCAGCCGGGTTAATGGCGTGGCAAGAGGAGGAGCACGGGGTTATTGAGGATGTGTTTGTCCGCGAACCGTGGAGGCAGCGCGGCTTCGCCAAGTTTTTGCTGACGCAGGGACTTGCTTACTTGCAGGCACATGGACTGCCGTACGCCTGCCTGACGGTGCTGACGACCAATCAGTCGGCTTTGTTCCTTTACGAGTCGGTCGGCTTTTATGTGGAGAGCGAAGAGGTCAGGTATTTTTCAGAGCTGGCATAAAAAAGAGGGGGAAATCCATCCCCTCATGGTTTTGCCGGAAGCGTCATTTGTTTTGCAAAATGCCCAAATACGCTTTCCACGGCCCGACGTCCGTTCCGTATCGTTTCGCCATGACCCGCACGATTTGCGCGATGTGTGTCAAGTCGTGGACGACCCAGGTGGAAATCAGCTCCCGCGCTTTTACCGCGCCGAATGCCGGGTGCAGGCCAGTCAGCTCCAGGTGCAGCGCTGGATCGATCAGCTCCGTCAGCCTAGCGATATTTTGCTGGCGAATCGCTGTAAATTCGCGCAACTTTTCCGCCAGCGACTGCTCCGTGCGTCGGTTCAGGTGCGAAAAGCGATCAAAAGGGGGAAACGGCTTGCTGTCGCCTTCCTGCAAAATCAGTTCCAGCCGCGGTATCCAGTTCGTTCGCTCTGCCTCGATCAAATGCTCCAGCACTTCCACGGCGTTCCACGTGTCCTCGCCCTCGTTACAGGTCAGCCACCCCGTCGATAGACCGGATAAAAATTGTTGCAGCAGCAACGGCGTACGCTCCAACACCTCGACAGCTTCATGCATGCTGAAATTCATCAAAACGCCCCCTTGTCCGATTCAGGTTGATCCACTACGCGCCAAAACGTTGGCGATATCCACATCTTCTGCACAGTTCCTCGACAGCCTCCCTGCGAGAAAACCCTTCGACGATGGCATTGGCCCGCTCGCCTTCCACGATGTCCGTAAACGACGCTTGCTGAATATTGCCCAGGTTGATGACGCCCTCCCCGTCCAGACAGCACGGAACGACTGTCCCGTCGACCAGAATCGCCGCCTGGCTGCGCAAGGCGTGGCAAAAGCCCCGGCCCTCGTCGCGTGGAGCTGTCATGCTCGGCCACTGAAACTCATGGTCCTGGTTCAAGTAGACGCGCTCGGCGATTTTTACGCCGCTACCCGGCTCGACCTTTTCTTCGATCTGGTAATCGAGCGCAAATTCTTTTTCGATGATTGCAAGCGTCTGGCGGTTTCTGCTCTTTTGAATGTTCGTGATGTTGTTTTGGGTCAAATTCCACAGGCGGAAGGAAAAGATGACTTTGTGCTCCGCAGCGTCGCGGACGAAGGAGAGAATCTCCCGCAAGTAACCTTCACGGTCGGTCGAGCCGAGGTGGCCGTCAAAGCTGTGCAGCGAAAAGTT
Organism: Brevibacillus sp. FW301-21C12A; assembly: GCF_058788915.1. Classification (NCBI taxonomy): domain Bacteria; kingdom Bacillati; phylum Bacillota; class Bacilli; order Caryophanales; family Paenibacillaceae; genus Brevibacillus; species Brevibacillus sp. FW301-21C12A. The sequence continues at coordinate 23,652 of NZ_JBYTBG010000015.1, read as the reverse complement.
CATCTGCCTTAGCGCTGGCTTCCCCAGCAGCTTATGCCGATTTTTCGCAATCAATGTGCCGTTGGTCGTAATGTTGACCTTGAAGCCTTTTTCATGGCTGATGTCGAGCAGCTCGTCGATTTTCGGATGGAGCAGCGGCTCTCCTTTTACGTGCAAGTAAATGTGCCGGGTGTGCGGCCTGATCTCATCTAGCCGCTTCGCGAAGCTGTCCACCGAGATAAACGTAGCCTTGCGCTCCGTCGGCGGGCAAAACGTACAGGCGAGATTGCAGATGCTCGTAATTTCTATATAAACTTTTTTAAACGTTTTCAAAATATTGTCCCCATTCCAGTTGTCCTATTGTGAAGTGCGAATATACCTCACATAGTACCATAGGAGGCGGGGGAGGGGTAACGGTGTATTATGGGGGGCAGTTGTCGCAATGCTCTCTCGCCGTGCGTGAGCGACGCATCTGGAGAAAGGTTGTAGTTGTAGAAAAGTTCTGAAAACATGTGGTATAATCTTCCTGCAATAGCATAGGCTCCCGAGGGGCGGCGGCTCACTCTCTATCCCGAACAGGGAGGGGGTGAGAATATGGAGGTCTATCAAGCACTGACGTTGATGATTTCATTTGCAACGTTGATCGTGTTGATCTTGTCCTTCGACAGAAAAAAGAAGTAACCGCCCCTTGAGCTACCAACTCTGACGGTTACTTCTCATGTAACGAATGGAGCCGCACCCCTTGGCAGGGGATATGCTATTGCATGGACCGTTCCGGTTGCCGCCGGGGCGGTCTTCTTTGTAGTATATACAGCTACTGTTAATTTTAGGATAGATCAGTTTGCGGGATATGTCAATTTTTGAGCAGCAAACCAGCCAACTTGGACAAAAACACCCTCCTTCGTATAGAGCAAGTAATTCAATCAAAACAGGTGCAATGGAAAACATCAAGCATTCGATCAAAAACACCTGTTTTTTAACGGCAGAATCGACTGTAAACACTACTCCAGAGCCGTGAATGCTCGGGCATGCCCAAGAAGCACCAACGCTTGGTAGCGTCAGCATGGCGCTTCGAGGACGTGCACGATTTTGCGGAGCAAGTGAGGAGCGAAGCCTGAACGAATCTCAACGCTGGCTTGTCCAATGCGGACGATAAGTGATGAAACGGAGGTGTCGGGCTGATTCGTAATCGTAAGTGGCACAACCGACGTGAAATGAGGTTTTTTCGTTACTTTGATAAAAACGATTGAAAACAGCCGGAAAATCCCATATCCAATCACGACACCGAGGAAGTTCATGATTACGTCGTTGATGTCGACATAGCGATACGGAAATCCTAGAGCTAAACCTATCAAAAGTTGAAGCGATTCAATGGTACATCCAACGAGTAATCCGAGAAGAACTATTTTTCGCAGGTGAGTCTTGCCTAAAAACGAAATTCCAAATCCGAATGGTACGGTTAATGCGATATTTAATAAAACCTGCATGTCTGCCAATCCAAAACCTGCTGGAAAGAAAAAGGGAATCAGGTTCATTTCTTCTGCGAAGGTATTGGCCACTCGAGCCTTGTCAGCAATCAATCTCGGGTCAATCGGAATCGGAAAGAGTGTATACTTACCAAGATGCAAGACATAGACACAAAATAGTGTATAGAAGAACAGAAAGCCATACTTTTTTTTCCACGCCAGTCGAAGAATGATTGCTGAAATCAGTATCGCGGCAAGGCCAATGAACAACGGAGCTCGTTCGAAGAGCAGCAAGTGAATCCTCTCCTTATGTATAAGGGATGTAACGGCGGTATCGATCAGCCGCCGTTAGTATGCAATTTCATTACTTTGTCTGTAAAGTACCTGATCCTTTGACTGTCCAATAATCAAGGCTACCTTTATCGGCCTCAATGTAGTATTGAGCTGCATCACTTCGAGAACCAAAACTTTTCGAGAAGTTGCCGCTATTAGGAGTCACGGTTGTTGAACTGGATTGTCAACACTAAACTAGACAACTTTTTTAAGGTGTTCAAGTTTGTACTCGACAGGAGTTAGATAACCGAGTGAGCCATGGATTCTGATATGATTGTACCAATGCACGTAGTCGGATAACTCCAGCACTAGTTTTTCTAAACTTTCAAAATGCCGACCTTTAACAAACTCAGTTTTAAAGATTTTGAATGTTGCTTCGGCTACTGCATTATCATACGGACAGCCTTTCATACTAAGGGAACGCTTGATACGGAAAGCTGTCAGTGCTTCATCTATGAGCTTATTTTTAAACTCATTTCCACGATCGGTATGAAACATTTGAATCCTGTTTAAATCGGTTTGAATGGATGCAATCGCCTGGTAAACCAGCTTTGCATCTTTGCGTGGTCCCGCACTATACCCAATAATTTCTCGGTTAAAGAGATCGACTAATAGACATACGTATTGCCATTTTTGCGCGACTCTCACGTATGTCAGATCACTCACTACAACTGCCAGTTGTTCTCTCTGATCAAATTGTCGATCAAGCTCGTTTGTCACGTTTGATTCATTGCAAGACGCTACGTGAAGCTTGAACTGAGCCACGGTATACGATGACACAAGTCCGTTTTCTTTCATGATTCTGCCAATTCTCCGCCGGGATACGATCAAGCCCTTCTTTTTTAACTCCGTCTTAATTTTACGCGTGCCGTAGTTATGGCGGCTGATGCGGAAGATTCCCGTAATCGTTTCGACCAGTTCATCTTCGGAGTGTTTTTCCTGTGCCTCGTAGTAGTATGTACTTCTTGGTAATTGTAGGACTCTGCACATTGCTGATATCGAGTATTTGTGCTGGTTGTTCCGAATCACATTTACTTTCGTCCTAGTATCAGCGCAGCTTGCTTTAAAATATCGTTCTCCATTTGCAATTGTTTATTTTCTTTCCGCAATTTGATAAGTTCCTGTTGCTCGGGGGTAAGGTTATCCTTCTCTTTGAAAGAACCAGATGTTTGACTCTGTTTGACCCATTTGTCAAGCGCAGACGGTGTTAATTCATATTCACGAATGATATCCTTTCTTGGCTTTCCATTCTTATAAAGCTGAACCATCTGTTCTTTAAATTCAGACGTAAATGTCCTTCTTTCTTTTTTCGTCATAGTAGATTCTCCTCAGATATGTTAGTAGTAGTCTACTTGACCTTAATTTTCCTGTCTAGCTAAGTGTAACCTGTCCATTCTGCCAATCTGCGTGTTTGGAGTCACGTATCCATCGATACAGCATTTTAGGGTCTATCCCATGCCGTCTGGCTACTTGGCTAGCGTTTCCTACTTCGTGGGCTTCCTGGATCAATTGTTGTTTGAACTCGATTGAATAGCGTCTCCGTTGCATAAAAATATCCCCCTCTGTTCTTCTGATATCAGCTTAACAAGATAAGGGGGTATGACTCAAATCCAATTTTGGGGCTTAAAAGTGACAAGTTACTAAGCCTTCACGTTGAGGGGGCGATAACAACAGAACAATTCAAACAGCAAAATGAGCGTATCACCCAACAACAGCAAAACCTTGCAAACAAAAAGGCTGAACTGCAATCCAGTTTAGAAGTAAGAAAAGACCTCAATGAACAGCTACAAGCCTTTAAAAAAGAAGTAGAACGCTTCATTAACCTTGACATTGAAGATGAACAAGTTTTGAAGCAGGTTCTACAAAGGCTTATCCACCAAATAGAAGTGTTCGAGGGCGGAAAGATTAAGATTCACTACAATCTTTCCCACCCTCTCCCCTCAAATTAGGTACAGTTTACTTGGCTGTATCTTTTCTTTCAAGTCTCACTGTCACCTCCACATGCGCCGTATGCGGAAACATATCCACCGGCTGCACGCTCGCCAGCTCGTACCGCTGCAGCAGCTTCGCCACGTCCTTCGCCAATGTCGACGGGTTGCAGGACACGTACACAATCCGCTTTGGCTGCACATCCAGCAGCGAACGAATCAACGCATCATCCAGCCCGGTGCGCGGCGGGTCGACGACGACGACGTCCGGGCGCGTGCCTTGTTTGGCCCATTTTGGCATCAGTACCTCGGCGCGGCCTACGTGGAAGCTTGCGTTTGTCGCCTGGTTGCGCGCCGCGTTGCGGTTGGCGTCCTCGACGGCTTCCGGGATCAGCTCGATGCCGCGCACTTCGCGGGCATGCGGAGCGAGCCACAGGCCGATCGTGCCCGTGCCGCAGTACAGGTCGAGCACAAGCTCCTTGCCAGTCAAGGCGGCGGCCTTTTTCACTTCGTTGTACAGCTTCTTCGTCTGCTCCGGATTCAGTTGGAAAAAGGCGCGCGCCGACAAGTCAAACGACAGCTCCCCGAGCTTTTCCGCGATAGAAGGTCTGCCCCACAGGGAGAACGTCTGGTCGCCGAAGACAAGCGACGTTTTTTGCGGATTAACGTTTTGCGCGATGCTGACAAGCTCGGGCAGGCGCGTGCGCAGCTCCAGGATCAGCTCCTTGACGCGGGGAATTTCCTTGGTGGCTGTCACCAGCGTTAGCTGCGTTTCGCCTGTGGCAAAAGCTACTCGCGCCACGATCGTGCGGATGACGCCTGTCCGCTTGCGCTCGTCGTAGACGGGGATGCCCAGCTCCTCGATGATTTTTTTCGCGGCTTGCACGATTTTGGTCGTCGCCTCGTGCTGCACCTGGCAGCCTTCCAGATCGACGAGCTTGTGGCTGCCTGTCTGGTACAGTCCGGCGATGAGCTTGCCGTTTTGCTTGCCCACCTGGAACTGCGCCTTGTTGCGGTACGACCACGGGTTGTCCATCCCGATGGTCGGGGCGACGGGGGGATCGGACAGGCGGGCGTATTTGCGCAGAGACTCGATGACGATTTCCTGCTTGCTCGCAAGCTGTGCCGCATAGTCCATGTGTTGCAGGCTACAGCCGCCGCATTCCTTGTAGACCGGACAGGGCGGGACTGTGCGCGCGGAAGACTTCTCCACGACGCGCAGCAGCCGGGCCGTTGCGTACTTTTCCCGCGCTTCCGTCACTTCGGCATGCACGACCTCTCCGGGGAGAGCGCCTTCGACGAAGACGATCTTCCGTTTGAAGTAGCCGATCCCTTCGCCGTTGATTCCCAGACTTTTTATGGTGAGCGTCATTTGCTGGCCGACGCGTATCGTTGTCTCTTGTTCCTTTTTGTGTGTTGGCATCTTTGTTCTCCTCAGGACGATTCAGTATCCTTTCATTATAGTTGATTGCGAGACTTGTTGCATGGGGAGGGTGCACACGCATCCGGGCGCTGTGCTCACAAATAATGGCAACTTCCTGTGCAGCCTTGTTTTTGTTATAATAGTGCGGAGAATACTGAGGGAGTTGTGACGCTAGATGCAAGAGCTATTTGACAAAATGAAAGAATACCTCAACATGGATACCGAAATTTCCTTTGAAGAGTTTGATGGCTACTACAAAAAAGTAGTCGCGTTTCTGAACGATAACTGGAAAGAGTTGAACGAGGAAGATACGATGCACATGCTGTTCATCCTCGACAACCTCAAATCGAACGGCGAAGATCGCGCCAAGCGCAAAGTGAAGGAAGCGAAAAAATACGCGAAAATGGCGCAACGCACCGAGATTTGGGCAAATGCGCTGATCGGCCGTCTGCGTGAAGCCGGTTTGACCGACGAAGAGATCGGCAAGCGCTACGAAGCCATCTACGAAGCGGTGTAACAGCCGACGATAGCATAAAGCAAGAGAGCCACCCGGGTGTGAGCTCTCTTTTTTTGTGCGCGATCCAAAGCAGGATGCGGTTTTGTTTGACAAGAAAACAGAGTCGCATTATAATTTGTAACTAATAATTTGAATAGTTCGTTATCAGTTGCGTAGAAAAGGAAGAGTAGGAACAGAGAGCAGCGTGCAGAGAGCCGTTCCCCGTGCTGAAAGAATGGCCGCCTAGCCTGTTTTGAAAATCACCTTGGAGCAGTGTTCTGGAAAGCCGCCGCAATCGGGCGGTGAGTAGAGGACAACGGATTCGTCTCCGTTACCGGACGGGAGTTCCCCACGTGGAACTTCTACAAGTCTGTTTTTCGTGAGGAAGACAGAGAAGCTGAGTGGTACCGCGATGCCTTCGCCTCAGCCAGCCGTGCGCAAACCAAGCGCTGCTGGCGAGGCGGAGGCTTTTTCTATGAAAAAAAGAGACAACCAACGTTTGGGAGGGGCCAGAGAGTCATGCATACAGTGAGAGTGGAAGAAATTGTGGTGGCAAACCACGGATTGAAAGACGTAGTGGAGAAGACACCGCTGCAAAAAAACGACGTGCTGTCCGAGCGCTACGGCTGCAACGTCTATTTGAAGCGGGAAGATTTGCAGGTCGTCCGCTCCTTTAAAATTCGCGGAGCGTACCATTTCATGCGCAGCCTGTCCGCAGAGGAGCGCGAGCGCGGAGTAGTGTGCGCCAGTGCGGGTAACCACGCGCAAGGAGTCGCGTACTCGTGCCAGAATCTGCAAATCCAGGGCACGATTTTCATGCCGACGACGACCCCGCGCCAAAAAATTTCCCAGGTCAAACGGTTCGGCGGCTCGTATGTGGAGGTCGTGCTGATCGGGGACACTTTTGACGACTCGTTCGCAGAAGCGATGAAATATTGCCTGCAGGAAGACCGGACGTTTGTCCATCCGTTCGACGATCCGCTGGTGGTGGCAGGGCAAGGCACGGTGGGGCTGGAGATCATGAACGATCTGGAGGAGCCTGCTGACTTCGTTTTCATGAGCATCGGCGGCGGCGGCCTGGCGGCAGGGGTCGGCACGTATGTAAAAGGCATCAGCCCGGATACGCAAATCATCGGGGTGGAGCCTGCGGGAGCGGCATCCATGAAAGCGGCGCTGGAGAGAGACGACGTCGTGACGCTCGATGAGATCGACAAGTTCGTGGATGGAGCGGCAGTCAAACAGGTCGGACAGTTGACGATGAGCATTTGCCGCGAGGTGCTGAGCGATATCGTGCTCGTGCCAGAGGGCAAAGTATGCACGACGATTCTGGAGCTGTACAACAGCAGCGCGATCGTGGTCGAGCCTGCCGGGGCCTTGTCGATTGCCGCGCTCGACTACTACAAGGAGCAGATCGCGGGCAAAAACGTCGTCTGCATCATTAGCGGCGGAAACAACGATATCGACCGGATGCAGGAAATCAAGGAGCGCTCCCTGCTGCATGAAGGCTTGAAGCATTATTTCATCATCAATTTCCCGCAGCGCGCCGGGGCTTTGCGCGAGTTCATGGAAAAGGTGCTCGGTCCGCACGACGACATCACGCGCTTTGAGTACACGAAGAAAAACAACAAGGAAAACGGCCCGGCGCTGGTCGGCATCGAGATGAAGTGCCAGGAGGACTACCAGCCGCTGATTAGCCGGATGAAGCAGCACGGCATCCGCTATGTCGAGATCACCAACGATCCGTATTTGTTTAACCTGTTGATTTAAGAACATTGTGTTACAACAGATGCCGAATTTGCAAAAATGTATGAATACAGCGAAAAATGGAGCAAACGGGAGCATTTGAGCGAGAGAAGAAGGTATTGTGGCGTAATGTATTATAACAAACTTTTATAAAACAGGTTCTGTTGTAATACAATACAGATAACAACACACGGGGGGTTATAATCATGACGCCAATCACTACGTTTTTCCGAAACCTCGAAGCAAAATGCTGCGCAGCTTGCGGCCAGACCATCAACGAGCAGGCTGAGTCTTACGCGAACGAATGCTTCACTTGCCAGGAGCAGGCATCCTACGACGCCTACAAGCACTACCACCAAAAACGGTAAGCAGATGAATACAGCATAGATCAGGTGTACCGAACGGCTGGAGCCAGAGGGTATGCCTTTTTTGTGCGATCAGCTTCTTATCCGGTATCAGTGCACCCAGGGCTGCGCCAATAGCCTAAGTTTTCTCATTTGGGCAAACCGTGCCGCATGCGCTTCTCCCCTACTTTTATGAAAAGCGCCGGAAGCTTTTTCCACAAAAAAGCCGCTGCTTGTCTGGCAGCGGCACTTTGCCATTCAATGCGGTTTGGCCTGGGACTTGGCGGCCTGTTCCTTGACGTAGTCGATCAGGCCGAGCTGGAAGCCCTCCTGTGTCAGCAAGCGCTGAGCTTCGTAGGTGCTGGCATAGTAGGCTTGGACGTGCGGATCGTTTTCCAGCACGCGGCGGCATGCCTCGTCGCGGGAAAGCTCTCTGTACCAGTCCGCCTCCTTGATTTGCGCGACCAGCTCCTCATAGGCCGGCTCGGGCTTTTTCCACGGGTTCAAGCGGTGAAAAATTTCACCGAAAATCGCAACAACGACTAAAATTCCGATGAGAAACATGTTTGTCACCTCTGACGTTGGTTCCTTTCCATGGTAACATTCCCGGGTTGCTTTTCGCTATGGGGAAGTCGTCTCTCGCTTGCAAAAGCACAAGAAAGCAGGCATGCTAGATACGAAGAGCCGTTCGAGGAGACAGCAAGCATGCTAGGAAAAGGAAAGGAGGATGCCTTGTGTTTCATCCACTCATCTTCGACAACATCCGAGTGGTGCTGGAAGGCGCGGTGTACGACCGCGATTTTGACGGGGCGATCACGATTACCAATCGGTCGGACGTCATGGATATGGCGACGTTCCAACGCTTGTTCCAGATCGACTTCAAGCTGGCCGAGTACGCGGAAAATGACCAGGGCGTGCGGGCGCAAATGCAACTGCGCACGAGCCTGGGCGACGTAGCCGCGGAGCAACTGGAAACGCCGCTCGTGGAGCATATCGGCTGCACGATTTGCATTCATTTTTACATGCAGCTTGAAAAGCCCGGCGACATTCCGAACAGCGCAAAAGAGATTACGGCGATCCTCAACGACATTTGGGGAGAGCGCCCGTACATTACCCAGACGCTGTCGGCGAAGCTGCCGGAGCACCGGATCGAATGGCCGCCGCCAAGTTGGGAAAACCGCGTGACGCTGGACTTTCACCGCAAGATCGACGAGGGCAACATCGACGACCTGCGGCTGCTGATCGAGCACACGATTCAATCGCTGGTCGGTCTGCAAAACTACGTCGATCAAACATAGGGATTTACATTTTCAAGCATGCGTATTATCATTTTGTTAACCTTATTATATTTTTAGTTAACATTGGAGGCTATTACGCATGAGAAACGAACGTTTGAGATGGCTTTTGTTGTCCGCCATTTTTGCCGCTGTCACGGCTGTGCTGTCCCAGTTGACGATTCCGCTGCCGCTCATTCCGATCACCGGACAGACGCTTGCGGTAGGCTTGACCGCGACGATCCTGGGCAGCCGCTACGGTACACTCGCTCTTTTGATTTACGTGCTGCTTGGAGCGGTCGGCTTGCCTGTCTTTTCTGAAGCGAGCGGCGGGGTGCAAGTATTGGTCGGCAAAACGGGCGGGTTTATTTTCGGCTTCATCGCCACTGCCTTTGTGACGGGCCTTTATTTGGAAAAATTCGGCTTCACCTTGAAGCATGCGGTCGTCGCCAACGTGATCGGCATGTTCGTGACGCTCGCCTTCGGTTGCGTTCAGCTCAAATACGTGCTGGATATCCCGTGGGACAAAGCCATTGCCTTCGGCGCTACGCCGTTTTTGGTCGTAGGCGTTATCAAAGCGGTGCTCGCCGCGCTGATCGGCATCAAGGTGCGGGAGCGTTTGATCGCTTCTCGCCTGCTGCGCGCAGAGCAGCCTGTCGCACGCTAACAACGGTACGCCTTTTTCGCCACCTGAAATTTTCAGGTGGCTTTTTTTTCGCATAAACTCCTTTTCTTGCCGGATACTATCGGTAATCCAATCGAAGCACATGAGGGGGATTTCCATGGGTGTGACAATCTCAGGCCCACGCGGCTTGCCGATTTCCGGCAATTTGCTTGCTTTTCGCAAAGACCCGCTGCAGTTTATCCGCGACGCTGTTGCCGAGCATGGCGATGTCGTTCACTTTCGTTTTGGGCCGAAAAGGCATGTCTATTTGCTGACCAATCCCGACCAGATCAAAGAAGTGCTCGTGACCAAGCAAGACCATTTCAAAAAAGGAAAAGGGTTGCAGGTCGCCAGAGCCGTCGTCGGCGACGGGATTCTCACCAGCGAAGGCAAGAAGCACATGCGCCAGCGCAGACTGATGCAGCCGGCTTTTCACCGGGAGCGGATTGCCGGCTACGGCCAGGCGATGGTGCGCCAGGCTGTCGAGCTGTTGGAGGACTGGAAAGCAGGGGAAGTCCGCGACATTCACGACGATATGATGCGGGTGACGCTGGCGATCATTACGGAAACGATGTTTGGCAAAAGCATCAAGGAGGGCGCCGACAAAATCGGACATGCGATCGACGTCGGACTGAAATATGTGGCGAACAAAGCTTCCTCCTTTATCGACATTCCGTTGTCGGTTCCGACAAAAAGCAATCGACAGTTTCTGGAGTCGAATGAAACGCTGGATCAAACGATTTATTCCTTGATCGAAGAACGACGAAACAGCCAAGACGACAGACAGGACGATCTGTTGGGGATGCTTCTTGCGGCGCGGGATGAGGACGACGGCCAAGGGATGACAGACGAGCAGGTGAGAGACGAGGTCATGACGATTTTCGTTGCCGGTCACGAGACGACAGCCAATACGATGTCGTGGATCTTTTATTTGTTGGCGACTCATCCGCATGTCGAGGCCAAGCTGCACGAGGAACTGGCGACTGTATTGGACGGCAGGCTGCCTACGGTCGACGATTTGCCTAAGCTTACCTACACGAGCCTCATCGTTTCGGAAACGCTGCGCCTGTATCCGGCTGCCTGGACGATTAATCGGGAAGTGGTCGAAGAGGTACAGATTGGCGATCACACGTATCAGCCTGGCGATACGCTGATGATGAGCCAGTTTGTCATGCATCGTCTGGAGCGCTACTACGAGAAGCCGGATGAGTTTATTCCGGAGCGATTCGCGGGCGATCTGCTGAAACGCAACCCGACGTATGCCTATTTTCCGTTCGGGGGAGGGCCGAGGGTTTGTATCGGGAACAACTTCGCTCTGATGGAAGCTGCCCTGCTTTTGGCGACGATCGCGCAGCGCTACCGCCTGCGGCTGGCAGAGCCTGGTCAAGTAGTGGAGCCGGAGCCGCTCGTTACGCTGCGTCCGAAAAACGGCCTGCCGATGCGCCTGGAAAAGCGGGAGTAAGGCAAAAAAAAGAGGCATCTTTGCACTACGGTTTCGCCGTGATGTGTCAGATACCGAACTGGGGGTTATTTATCACTGAAAGCAACATGCTTACAAGAAATACTTTAGCAGAGAAATATAAAAAATAAATTAACTGCTAATAAATCTATATAAACTAACTGTGATAAAAGGGAATGGTGAAGGAGAAGCTGCTTCCTATTCCCTGTTCGCTGTTTACCGTGAGTTCTCCGCCGTGGCGGCGCACGATGCTCTGGCAGATGGTCAGCCCAAGCCCTGTGCCGCCGTTGTTGCGGTTGCGGGACTTCTCTGCGCGGTAAAACTTGTTGAAGATTTTGGGCAAATCCTCGGCTGCGATTCCTTCCCCTTTGTCTATGACGGAAAACAGCACGTGGCCTTCCCGCTGGTCGCATGTAACCAAAATCGAGCCATTCGGCTTGTTGTAGTGAATCGCGTTGTTCAGCAAGTTTTCCATGACGCGACGCAGCTTTGTTTCATCGGCTTCGATGTGCAGCTCATTGGATACGCGCAACTTCCATTGAAACGTCAGGCCGGCTTCCTTTACCCGCGCCAAATAGTCCTCGATAATTCCTTTCAAAAATCCTTTCACGTGAATGCGGCTAATGTTGAGCCGCACCTCCGTACTTTGCACCGTGAAGTCCTGCAACTCGTCCAGCAGCTTTTCCAGATCGCTCGTCTTCACTTCGATTTTGCCCATTTGCTTCTGAATCCGCGTCAGGTCCGTGACCCGCCCGGAGCCGATGTAGGAGGCGTAGCCTTTGATCGTGGTCAGCGGCGTGCGAAAATCATGGGCGATGGAGGCGATCATTTCCGACTGTCTCTCTTCGGAAAAGCGCAGCTCGTCGACCATGTCGCCAAAGTAGCGAAAAAGCTGTCCGAACTCGTCGTGCGAGCGGTACGTAAACGTCACAAGCCGTTTGCCCTCGCGAATTTCCTGAGTGACGCGGGCCAGCTCATTGACCGGGCGCAAAATCCAGCGGAGGAACAGGGCGAGCAGCAGCAGGCCGACGAGGACGAGGCTTCCGTAAATAAACCAGAGCATCATGGAGACTCCGGTTGTAGCCATCATGTCGTAATCGTCCGTGTAGAAGTAGACGACGATCTCTCCCGCACGGGGAGGCTCCTGCTGAAAATGGTACTCTGCCACGACTTTCAGGTCGCTTTTCGTGGTGGAAGGGAGGGACAGCTTCAAGGAGTAGGCTTGTGACGGCCTGTGGTAAATCGTGTTGCCGCTCGCGTCCTTCACGACCATCCGGTACATGACGTCTTCCGGCAACTGCTTCTCCAGTTCCTGGCGCTCGATCGGGTCCTTGAAGTTGCTGGAGCGCAGTAGTTGGTTGAGCCGGACCTTTTCTGCCGCATCCTTTTCCGCCTGGTACTGGTTGTGACGGTCGTTTTTCAACTGGTCGATGATGATGTCCTGGAAGACGAATTTGAACAGCAGGATGTTGAGGGTAATCAAGGCGATAAAGGAGAGAAAAAGCTTGTTGCGAAGACTCATCTACAGTTTCTCCCCGATGAATACGTAGCCTGTCCCCCATTGTGTTTTGATGAATTGCCGTTCTGTTTCCAGCTTCTCGCGCAAGTTTTTGATGTGGACCGTCACGGTGTTGAGGGAGCCGTAGCCGTACCCCCAGACGCGGTCGTAAATTTGTTCCCGCGTGAACACGATCCCGGCATTTTCGGCGAGGAACGTCAGTAGTTGAAACTCTTTTGTGGACAGCTCAATCTTCTGGCCGTTGACGTAGACAGAGTACGTTTCCTTGTGGATCTCCAAGTCCTTGAACTTCAGGACGGTGATCGGGGAGCTGGGCGTCTCTTTTTCCGGCTGCTCCTCGGTATGCTTGCGAATGCGCTCGTAGCGTCGCAGATGAGCGCGGATGCGAGCCAGCAGCTCTTCGGTGTCAAACGGCTTCGTAATGTAGTCATCGGCGCCGATTTCGAAGCCGACGACTTTGTCGACCGCCTTGCTTTTCGCGCTGAGAAACAGGATCGGCAAATCCCATTCGCGGCGAATTTGCGAGCACAGCTCGTAGCCGCTCATATTCGGCATCATGATATCGAGCAAAATGAGGTTGGGCCGCTCGCCCTGGCTCAGAAGAGCAAGCGCATCCTCGCCATTTTCCGCCGAGGAAACCTGGAAGCCTTCGTTTTCCAAAATATCTTCAAGCAGTTCAATAATCTCCTGGTTGTCATCAACGATCAAAATGTGATCTTTCACCGGAATTACCCCCAGTTACTTCTATTAATAGGTGGATGAGGTGCTATGGCACAAAGAACTAATCCTGTCTATCATAACATGCTTTCACATGATAAGGGCAAGTATCCGTCCATTCATGCATCTTTACTTATAGGTAGGGGCACCTCTTTAGACCTGGTCCTAAATTTCGTCAGAAAAAGCCAGAGACGCAATGTCCCTGGCTCTTATTTTTTGCCGAACTACTTCTTTTGTGCTTGATTTTCCGACAACGATGCAGCTTGCACCGCGTTTTCCTTTTTCGGAGCTGCCGCTTCCAGAACAGGTGTGCTGATGCGCTTGGCGCCAACATAACGCTTGCTCCAGTAGTACGGGTCGTTCAACTTGGTGTTGACGACGCCGCGGCCAGATTCCGAATGCACGAATGTGCCGTTCCCGATGTAGATGCCTACGTGTGAGATGCTTCGTCCGTTTGTATTGAAGAACACAAGATCTCCAGGCTGCAAGTCTTTCTTGGCAACCTCTGTCCCCAGTTCGTATTGGGCGGCAGAATTGTGAGGCAGGTCTACACCTAACGCATCAAATACGTAGCGTGTGAAACCGGAGCAGTCAAAGCCCTTTTTGGACGTGCCAGATGCTTTGTAAGGGACGCCATACAGCTCGCTGACTACGTCTTGGAGTGTTGCACTCTCTGCCGCATGTGCAGCGCCGGCCCCCATCACAAGCATTCCAGCCATAACGAAAGACATTACCACCTTGCGCAAAAGAAACTGCTCCTTTCGTGAGCCTACGAAGTTAGCTGAAGGGTTCGGTCGAAAGGACGCCCTAGACTGCCAGCTGGCAATCATTCACCCCAAAAAAACTGGTTCCCCCGCTTCCGTCATACGGAATTCGGCTATTTTTCGATGTTTTTTTACACGCACCTTACGAAGATTCTACGCTTTTCCCGTTTTCCCTCTTTTTTGACCGCTTGTTCACTTTTTTGTCACAAAATTTCGCCAAATGGTGTAACGTCTTGCTTCGACAATGCAAGCGCTGGCTGGCGAAAAAGAGGGGACCAGGCTCGTCCGATTACGGCAGGAAATGCTCTCCGTCCAGGGACGGAGGGAAAAACCAACCGCACGCCCGTTATGGGGAGCCTATGCGGGGGGCTACAATAATGCCATAAGGTTCAACAAGCACCACACGCAAGAGATGATAGGAGGTAAGCGAGCATGAGCGAACGGTCTGGAAAGTTTTTGCTCGGACTGGTTCTCTTGCTGGTCGGCGGGTTGGTTCTCCTGGATTTAATCGGAATCGACCTTGGTGATCTGATCGGGATTTTGATTCCCGCGGTCATCATGCTGTACGGCGCTCGAAAAATCATGGGACAATCCGGTTCGCGTTTTTGGGGAATCGTGATCTTCCTGTTCGGGTTCCTGATGCTGATCGGCAAGCTCCATCTGCTGTTTCACGGCTTACTGGCCATTGGTGTGATTTATCTGGGGTATCGCTTACTGCGCCCCGGCCATGTCCCCAAAGAAGCGCCGCCAGCCTGGGAACGTCAGTGGGCACAAAAAGTATTAAAAGAAGACACGCTGGACGCGTGGGAAAGAGAAATGACCCGCCGCCAGCCATAAGCAGCCATGTCGCGAGAGCTTCTGGATGAAATGACACGATGTGATATGATGAGGAGGAATTGAAAATGAGTATTTTCAAACGTTTGCGTGACCTGACAGTAGCTTCGGTAAATGACGCCCTGGATTCGATGGAAGATCCGGTAGTTATGCTGAATCAATACATGCGGGATATGGAAGTGGAAATCGGACAGGTCGAAGTGGCTGTCGCCCGCCAGGTAGCATTGGAAAAGAAATTCCGCCAGCAACTGGACGAAGCGAACGCTTTGATCGAAAAGCGCGACCGTCAAGTAAAGCTCGCGTTGACAGAAGGGGAAGACGAGCTTGCCCGCCGCGCTCTTGCGGACAAAAAGCAGTATGAAGCTCGTGCAGCCGAGTACGAAACACTCTATCTGGCAGCTTCCGAGGCCGCTACGCAAATGCGTGAAAAGCTGGCCGAACTGAAGGAAGAGTTCTATAAAATGCGCGCAAAAAAATTCACGCTGATGGCACGGGCACAAGTAGCCCGCACGCAAAAGCAGGTGAATCATGCGGTAGCAGGGATTGGCAATCAGTCCGCAGGCCGCGGGTTCGCTCGTATGGAAGAAAAAGTGATGCGTATGGAGGCGGAGGCACAAATGAGCGGCCAATGGCGCCAAACGAACCTCGCCTGGGAGAGCGCGTTGTCTGACCTGGAAAAAGACGATCTGGATGCGGAGCTTGCCAGCATCAAGGCGTCGTTGAAGGAGAAAAAACCAGCGTCCGCCCAGCCGGAACAATCTTGATTGGACAGGAACTGGGGGATTGGTTGTAGAATAGAGTGTGTCAATCAGGCAGCCTGTATAGCAGGCTGCTTTTCCCCTAGGAGGTACGATTCTTGGCAGACTTCATGGTCTTTTTGCGAAGGTTCATCGCTGAGCCTGGACGTGTAGGCAGCGTGATCCCCAGCTCTCGGTATTTATGTGAGCGAATGTTGAGCCACGTCAATTGGGCTTCAACAGATGTCATTCTTGAGCTGGGACCTGGCACGGGCGCTTTTACCCAAACCATTTATCAAAAAATCAATCCTGATACCGACTATGTGCTTGTGGAGCGTGACAGCCAGTTTCGATCCATCCTTCAATCACGCTTTCCTGATCTTCCTGTCAGGGAAGAAGCGACGAGACTCGGACAATATTTGGAGGAGCTGGAGCTTGGCAAGGCAGATGTCATTATTTCCGGCCTGCCGTTTGCCAATTTTCCGCAAGAGTTGCGAACAGCGATCCTGGACGAAGTGCAAAAGGTATTGAAACCAGGCGGTCTGTTCATTACATTCCAATATTCGCTACAACTCCAGGCTGAGCTGCAGGCGCGTTTTTCCTTGGTAGAGACAGACTTCACCTTGCTGAATATCCCACCTGCATTCATTTATACATGTCGTAACGGACAAAGTGAAAAAGATCGGCATGGGGCGTAAGAGAGGAGACTTTTGTGAAACTGTCCCGCTTGCACACAATGTTGGCCGGCGTCCTGATTATTTTGACAGGAATCGGCCTTTTATTAGACAGTTTGCATATTATTTCGTTCGGTCTGTTTGACCTGTGGCCCATGGTGCTCGTCTACTTCGGCGTTCGCCTGTGGGGACAGAACAAGCGGATTGGCGGCGGCATTCTGTTTTGTTTAGGATTCATTATCGCGCTGGATATGTGGTTTGGCATCGGCGTGGACGATTTGTTCCAACTCGCTGTGCCTGTCCTGTTTATTTATTTTGGCTTTCGATTGATTCGCGGCAAGACCAAAGAAAGAGGAAATCGTCCGCCCCTTCCGCCGTTTTCAGCTCCGGATGAGACGCCAGCTTCCGCCATGGGCGGCGGGAGTCAAACGGCTCAGCCGAGCGGGATTCGCCAGGAAGCTGCCCAATGGCTGGACAGCTTGAACAAATGGAAGCCTTCACGCGGCAAGCTGCCTGAGCAGGAGGGAGAATCTGCCTACCGTGAACGGATTTTGCCCAAAGATTCTCGCAGCTCCCTGATCGGGGATTACCATCTGACCTCGGGACGTTTTGAACTGAGCGCCCTGCATGTGTGGCACGGGATCGGGGATGTGGTCATAGACCTGTCCCGCGCGGTGCTGATGCAGGATGAAGCGGTGCTGGTTGTGGAAGGCTGGGTGGGGGATGTCACGATATACGTTCCCGTCGATCTCCCGGTTTCTGTCAACGCAGAGCTGAGTCTGGGCGATCTGGAAGTGCTGAGCCACCGTCAGGGCGGAATCAACCGCAGCGTCATGATTCGCTCCGATCAATACGAAGAGGCGGCTCAAAAAGTGAATGTGCATATCTCGCTGCTCGTCGGCGATATAAAAGTCAAGTACATCTAGGAGGTACTGGCGGATGCGTCGACAGCGATTAGCGAGTATTCAGTGGCAATATGTGCGCTACGGCGTCCTGCTTGCCGGAAGTGCAGTGGTCGTTTCGTTTATTTGTTTCTTTTGGCTCTATTTTGTGTGGAAAGATATGCCGGAGGTTCATCGCTGGTACAACAGCCTGATTGGCGATCCGAAGGTCGTTTTGTGGATGGAAGATTATTTGGGAGTGACCTTGCCCGCGCAGCCTGACGGGCTGGTGCAACTGGCGGCGTTTGTCGTGTCGCTTCCGGTCGGTGTGCTGGTGGCGCTGATTATCTCCTACATCGTCGGGAACCTGCTCAAGAAAAGGCTCAGCGTGTTGTGGGAAGCCGCCATGAAGCTCGGGCGGGGGATGCTCTCCTACCGCGTGCCGGATTTGGGCGTCGATGAAGTCGGCGAGCTGGGCTGGCAGTTGAATCGGCTGGCCTCGCAGTGGGAGGAGCAGGTCGCGTCCTTGCAGCGTCTGTCCAATCACAATGCGGCCCTGGCAGAGCAGGTCAAGCAGGCAGCCGTCACCGAGGAGCGGCAGCGCTTGGCACGCGAACTGCACGATGCGGTCAGTCAGCAGTTGTTTGCGATCGCCATGACGACGGCAGCGATGCGGCGGCTGGTGGAGAAAAATCCGCAGCGCGCCGCCCAGCAGATTGAGCTGGTGGAAGAAATGGCAGCGGCCGCCCAGGCGGAGATGCGGGCATTGCTCTTGCATCTTCGCCCCGCCACGCTGCAAAACAAGTCGCTGAAAGAAGCGATCTTGGAACTTTTGGATGAACTGGAACGTAAAAATACGATGGAGCTGACGTGGGAGATTGAAGACGTCGAAGGCTTGCCGAGCGGCATTGAGGATCATCTGTTCCGGATTTTGCAGGAGTCGTTGTCCAATACGCTGCGGCACGCCAAAGCCAGCCAGATTGCGGTCAAGTTGTTTACCTTGCAGGAGCAGGTGCGGCTCAGGGTAACCGATGACGGCGTCGGCTTTGATCCGGATGGAGAAAAAATGACGTCGTACGGCCTGCGCAGCATGCAGGAGCGGGTGGCCGAGGTAGGCGGCTCGATGGAGATTTATTCAGCGATCGGCAAGGGGACGCAAATCGAGGTGCGGATTCCCTTGATGTCACAGCCGGAACGGGAAGGGTGAAATTTCTGTGATTCGCGTATTACTGGTAGACGATCATGAGATGGTGCGGATGGGGCTGGCTGCTTACTTGTCAACCGAGGATGATATCGAGGTGGTGGCAGAAGCGGGCAGCGGAGAAGAAGGAGTGCGGATGGCGGTAGAGCTGCGACCGGATGTCGTGCTCATGGATCTGGTCATGGAGGGCATTGGCGGTGTGGAAGCGACCCGGCGCATTCGTGAAGCTTGTCCAGCGAGCAAAGTCATCGTCCTCACCAGCTTTATCGACGACGAAAAAGTATATCCGGTCATCGAAGCGGGGGCCTTCAGTTACTTGCTCAAGACTTCGCGTGCGGCCGAAATCGCCAAGGCGATCCGCTCGGCTGCAGCAGGAGAGCCTGTACTGGAGTCGCGAGTGGCAGGAAAAATCATGGCCCGTTTCCGGCACGGACAGGAATCGCACCCGCACGAGCAGTTGACCCCGCGCGAGCTTGAAGTTTTAAAGCTGATCGGCCAGGGCAAGTCCAACCAGGAAATTGCCGACGAGCTGATTATCGGGATCAAAACGGTAAAGACGCACGTCAGCAATATCCTCGCCAAGCTGAATGTCGAGGACCGCACACAGGCGGCCATTTACGTGCACACGCATAATCTTGGCTAACAGCGTGAAAAAAGCGAAAATGCTTCTCGTTATGAGGGGCTTTTTTGAGTTTTTTTTGCGGATGTGGTAAAGATAGTAAGTAACAGATTGGGAAAGGAGGGGACGGGCTATGAGGCACAAACCTCAGACACGCTCCAAGGTGCTTTCGGCGGACAATGGCGTGGACATTATCGGAGATGTTCACGGCTGTTACGACGAGTTTATGGAATTGATCCAGCGTCTGGGGTACGAACGGAGCCAGGACGGCACCTATCGTCACCCCCAGGGCCGAAAGCTCCTTTCCCTCGGAGACATTACAAGTCGCGGGCCGTACTCCATCAAGATGCTGCAATTTTTCCACCTCCACGTCACAGCCGGGCTGGCGGAGATGGTCGACAGCAATCACGGCTGGAAAATCGCCCGCTGGCTGGACGGAAGACCTGTTACACTGGCACATGGCGATGAAAAGGTGGAGGAGGAGCTGCGGCTCTACCAGCAAGAGTTCGGGCCGAAAAAAGCGTCTCTTTTGCGGGAGCAGAGTCGGCGCCTCTTGTTCTCCTCGCCATCGCACATGATGATTCGCCGCCATGACAAGCTGGAAGCCGTTGCCGTGCACGCAGGCATTAAGGATGACTACATCGGCATGGAATCGCCGGCTGTCTATACGTTTTGCCGTTACGGGGACGTAGCCGGGACCGGGCCTGATGGCCGTCCGATTCGCCGGGAGTGGGCAAAGGAACGAAAAGTGACAAGCCCGATTATCGTCTGGGGACACGATCCCCACCCGGAGCCGAAACGAAAAAACGGCACAATCAACATCGACCAAGGGTGCGTGTTTGGCGGAATGCTGACCGCCTATCGCTTTCCGGAGGACGAGGTGTTGAGTGTGCCGGCCAAGAAAAATTATTCAGGTCTGGCAGATACGCCGCTGACGCGCTATACGGCGGATTGAGAATCGTTTTTCTGGTTTTTTCTGTTGCTGACTTGCTCGATCGTATTCTTCGCGGACGAGTGAATACCGACACTGGCCAAGCCCGCTGTTACGCCTTCCATCAGCGCTGTTTTCCAGTCAAAGCCCGGCGAGTACAGCCATTGGTTGACCATGTACAGCCCGACAATCAAGACAACGGCTACCCAACTGCGCAGCTTTTTGGGGATGCGAAGCACATCAGACAAGGTAGCGGTGCCTGCCAGGGCAAAGGCGATGATTAAGCCGAGATCGAAGCCCACGGGACACTGCCTCCATTTCTTATTTTTTCAATAGCTCATACAGGCGCTTCAAGATGATCGCCTCCGCCCAGAGCGGCAAAGGCTTGTCAGCCTGGCTGCGCCAATCTTCGTTGGTCAAAAGACCCTGGTCAAACATCCAGTCGATTGCTTCCTGTTTCCAATCTGGCAACGTTCCTCCACCTCCGTTTCCTGGGCTGGGAGTAGTCGTTGGCGACGGCGTGGGAGCGGGAGTAGGGGCTGGAGTCGGAGCGGGGGTTGGTGTGGCCGGAGGACGGTAAGGCAGCTTGGCGTATTCGCAAAAAGCGCGGACGACCGCTTCGGCGAGCCGTTTCCAATCCCTGGCGAGCTTGTCGGCGTCCAGCGGGTTGTCGGCGAAGCCGTACTCAATAATCACGGTTTCGACGCTGCCGGTTTCCCTGTGCATGTAGTAGTAGTCCCGATTGGAATTGTTCGGGAGCGTCCGGGTGAAAATCCGGCGATTGGGCATTCCCTCCGCTTCCAGCTCCTCCTGGATTATGCGGGGAAAGGCGGCGGAGCCATAGATCGAGTAGATGACCTCGGAGCCTCGGCCGCCACCTGCGTTGATATGGTTGGATATGCAGTAGCGCGCGCCGCTGTTTCGCACAAGAGTCGTCCGTGCATCGCTGGAAAGCGTAGTATCGTTTGTTCGCGTCATCGCGACCGGAATGTTCAGTTCCTTGAAGCGATTGAACTGATACAAAGAAATTTGCAGAGTCATATCTTTTTCGAGAAACTGGGCGTTGTTGCCGCCGCCAGGATCGACTCCACCGTGCCCGGCGTCCACAATCAGGATAGGAGCCATTTGTGCATCACCTCTTGCCATTAGGATATGCTTGGAATGGCCGAGATGGCTTGGGGCAGTCTCACCAATTTCGCGGGTTGCAATGTACAGAATGCCCATCTATGGTACAATAAAAGAGTTCGTAACTACGCAAAGAGGATGGTAATGTATTGATGGCTTGGTACAACTGGGTAATCCCGATCGTTACACTGTTACTCGGCCTCGTGGGCGGTTTTGCCGGAGGCACTTATTACTTGAAAAAACAAATGTCCAACATGCAGATGGACGAAAAACAACTGCAAGCCATGGCCCGTTCTATGGGGATGAACCTCAATCAAAAGCAGCTCAAACAAATGAGCCGTACCATGAAAAATATGAAAATGCCAAATAAATTCGGGAAGTAGTGCGGAGGGGGTGTCGTTATGGGACCGACCCGTCTGCGTTACACGATGATCGGTTTTATTGCAGGTGTATTGGTCGTGTATTTAAAAGATCTGCCGATGGGGGAAGGGACCCGATTCGCAGCACCTTTTTACGGAGCGGGCATTGGTCTTCTCATCGACGGCATCATATTGCGCATGAAGCAACGAAAAGGGAAAGAAGAGTAGGGGAGCTTGGCTTTGGCCAGGCTTTTTATTTTGGGCATGACAAAGCCGGATCGCCATACGGCAATCCGGCTAAACTTGCGGGAGGAAACTGCCCGCGGACGCTCATTCTTGAGCATGCCTCGATAGCGGTTTTGCTTATTGGGTAAAAATCAGCTCGTAGATCATTTTCGTAATCAAGGTGATCGAGACGATCAAAAACAGCGGCCGGACGTAGCGAACCCCGGTTTTGATAGCGACCTTGGCGCCGATGCTCGCGCCGAGCAGCATGGCGATCCCCATGACAAGCCCGGTCAGGAAAATGACCTTGCCCTCCAGACAGAAGACGAACAGCGCAGAGAGGTTGCTGGCCAGATTCAAAATCCGCCCGTTTCCTGCCGCGATCACGAAGTCATAGCCGAACAGCAGCACCATCAAAAAAACGAAAAAAGAACCGGTGCCCGGTCCGAAGAAGCCGTCGTAAAATCCGATCAAAAAGGTAAAAGGAATGCCGATGCCAAGGGTAAACTTGGTCATCCCTTTGTAGTTGGAGTCTTGCCCGAACCGTTTGTTGAACAAGGTATAGACAAAAATCAGCGCCATCATCACGATGACGAGCACCTTCAACAGCTCCTGGGGAACGAACAGCACCGTCTTTGCTCCGAAATAAGCGCCTACGAGCGAAACCGGGAAAAGAATGAACATCAGTTTCTTGTCGTATTTGCCCGAGCGGATAAAAGTGAAGGAGCTGGTCGCAGAAGAGATCGTGCCTGCGAGCTTGTTGGTGCCGAGCGCCAGATAGGGAGGCAGGCCGAGACCGAGCAGCGCAGGCAGGGAGATAAGACCGCCGCCGCCGACCGTGCTGTCGATGAAAGCGGCGACAAATCCGAAGAATGCGAGAAACAATACCGTGAGTAAGTCCATTTCCATTGAAATCACCTGATTCTCTAAGTATGTAATAAACCAAGTCTAGCACTCTCCTTTTTGATTGCAAGTTGGAAATGTTTAAAAAGAATTGCTAGATTAATATACTTTGCATACCGATTTGTTGTAAAAGTAGTTGTCTTGCAGTATAATAAGGTCGTAGCTTGACCCATACATATTTTGAGGAGGAATGTTACAATGGCACATCAACTTCCTGCATTGCCTTACGCACATGACGCACTGGAACCTCATATCGACGCGCAAACCATGGAAATCCACCACGGACGCCACCATGCTACTTATGTGAACAACCTGAACGCAGCTCTGGAAGCTCATCCTGACCTGCAACAAAAAAGCGTGGAAGAGCTGATTAGCAACCTGGACGCTCTGCCTGAGTCGATCCGCACTGCTGTTCGCAACAACGGTGGTGGACATGCTAACCACACTCTGTTCTGGGAAATCCTCAGCCCGAACGGCGGCGGCGCCCCAACTGGCGAACTGGCTGACGCGATCAACGCGGCTTTTGGCAGCTTCGACAACTTCAAGGCTGAATTTGCAAAAGCAGCAACTACTCGCTTCGGTTCCGGCTGGGCTTGGCTGACTGCTGAAGGCGGCAAAGTGGCAATCACCTCCACTCCTAACCAAGACAGCCCGATCATGGAAGGCAAAACACCTATCCTCGGCCTGGACGTTTGGGAGCATGCTTACTACCTGCGCTACCAAAACAAACGCCCTGACTACATCAGCGCGTTCTGGAACGTAGTAAACTGGGATGAAGTAAGCAAACGCTTTGCTGCTGCGAAGTAATCTTGGTTTTTGAGCAATCATAAAGGGCTTGTCGCATCTGTATGGGCGACAAGCCTTTTTTATCGTGTGACGGATTGTCAAGCCAAGTGCGACACTGCCTCCATGAATGATTCGTAGGCGGTCTTCCAACCCAAACACTTTCTTGGACGATTGTTAATGAGATATAACGCATGGATCAATTCTTCCGTTGATACTTCAGCAAAATCTTTACCTTTAGGGAAAAATTCACGGAGAAGCCCATTGGCAT